>NZ_SCOH01000010.1 GCF_005503445.1 Chitinivorax sp. B
CTGCACCCAGTCCTGCCGCCAGTCCGGCAGGATGAACAATTCACCGCTCTCGTTGATGTAAGTCCGGGTCAGTTTGCCGACACACCAGATTGGTGTGGCAAAAGCAGGCAATGTTGAGCACAGAGCGAGGCCGCCCACCAGTAGCATGCAGATCTTTTTAATATTCATTGAATGAATGTCCAGATTGTTTTGACTAATGCAATAACGATTTTTCGACAGGTGCCGGGTTGGCGTTGCCCATGCCACGCATGATGTGGCTGATTCTTTTCATCAATCGTAAAAAATTGAAAAATAGCTGGCAATCGGCTTCGGTGTAAACTATATGCAGTTACTGCAAGAAACACAAAAACATCCTACATTGAATAATTATGAAATTCTAAATATCACCTTCCTTGCCAACCGCCTTGATGATCAGCAGCAGTACATCTCCGGGCCACATCAGCGATCAATATATTGAAAATGTTGAATGTTATCCGATCACCTTGCCACCAGCATTGACATTGCGACCATCAACTCTGTTTTGATTCATGTCTCTATTTTGATAAAGTCAAATATAAAAACCTTGCACTTCAAATAAAATTTGATGATCAATATATCGATCACATTGACCCATTTTAATTAACAACATCCACATATAAGGCAAACATCAATATTTTCTCGTCAGATACGCTATCATCCTTTGCCCGACCGCTTTGAGAACAAACCATGCAAACCATTCAGCTTCCTCATTCCAACCTGATCGTGTCTCGAATCTGCCTGGGTACCATGACCTGGGGGGAACAAAACACCGAAGCTGAAGCACATAGCCAGCTTGATTACGCTTTTTCACGCGGTGTCAATTTCATTGATGCGGCAGAAATGTACCCGGTACCCGCAAAGCCGGAGACTCAGGGACTGACAGAGCGTTATTTGGGTAGCTGGCTGAAAAAACAGGATCGCAGCAGGGTGATCGTTGCCACCAAAGTGGCCGGCCCATCTCGTGGGCTGGATTGGCTACGCAACGGCGAAGCACCACAGCTGGATGCGCGACAGATTCGGATGGCGGTGGAAGCCAGCCTGAAGCGGTTGCAAACAGAATATATCGATCTGTATCAATTGCATTGGCCAGCCCGTTATGTGCCGATGTTTGGCCAAGTCGGCTATGACCCAAACCAGGCGCGGCCCGCACCTGCCATCGAAGCGCAGTTGGATGCATTGGCCGGGCTCATCCGTGAGGGCAAGATTCGGCACATTGGTGTCAGCAATGAAACCGCCTGGGGGGTGTGCCAATTCACCAAGCAGGCTGAGCTTCGTGGATTACCACGGATAATCAGCATCCAGAACGCCTATAGCCTGCTCAACCGCACTTTTGAAATGGGGGTGGCCGAGACTTGTCACCACGAACAGGTTGGTTTGCTGGCATACAGCCCGATGGCGTTTGGGCTGCTGTCAGGCAAGTATCTGGCGAACCCTCAGGCCGATGGCCGTTTGACACGCTTTCCACAGTTTGGTGGCCGTTATCACAAACCCTATGTCAGCGACGCGACCGCAGCCTATGTGGCATTGGCGAAGGAACATGGGTTATCTCCGGCTCAAATGGCGCTGGCGTTTGTCAACAGCCGCTGGTTTGTCGCCAGCAATATCATTGGTGCGACAACCCTGCAACAACTTGAAGAAAACATCGACAGCGCCAGTTTGCAGCTTAGTGATCACGTTTTGAGCGGAATCGAGGCAATCCACCAACGACATCCGAACCCGGTTCAATAGCCGGTTCGATCACAATCACCTGATCGGGGGAAAGTTTGGTCTGGTCGCCAAACGTGACCTCGATCAGTTTCTGATTACGCACCTGCTTGCCATTTTTCATCGCGGGGATGAATTTGGCATGACGCCACACATAGAGTGCGTTCTCATCCATCAAATCCAGCGGGTTGGATTCCACGACCTCCAACTCGTCCACGCCACCTTGTTCATTGATCCACAGGCGCAACACTGCTCGGCCAATGACTTTCTTGGTTTCATCCTGCAACGCCCACAATGGCAGAAATGGTGTAATGGGTTGTTCCGGCTCGGCAGGGGTATCCAGTTCGCTGGTTTCGTAGTAAGTCAGGTCCGGTGCTTCAATGACCCCCAGGCTGGGCAACCATGGTGCAGGCAAAGGCAAAGCAGCGATCGGTGCAACGGGTTCACCCGCTGCAATGGCCAGGCTGTCCGTTTCACTGATGATGGCAGGCAACGCCGGTACCGCAGGCGGTTTGGCCTGCTTGGGCATTGGCAGTTTAAGTGGAGATTTTTCGACGGTTGTTGGTGTAGTGCTGAGTTGCGACGTTGCAGATGAAACAACCGGTTGCCGTGGTGACAGGCGTAACTCGATTGATTGTCTGCGTTGAGGGCTTGGCTGGTCACTATAGACCGTGATACCAAAGATCAACAGGTAATGCAGCAGCACTGATGATGACAATGCTGTACTGAAGAAAACGGCGGGACGCCATGGTTTTGTCGATTGCTCCACCTGCAAAACGCCCCGCTGTTGGTATTACTTGGCTGCGCCCAGTTCTTGCTCGATCTGTTCGCGCGGGATGGCGCCCGGCACCAGCTTGCCATTCGGGAAAACGATGCCCGGTGTACCGCTAATACCAAATTGCTCAGCCAATGCAGCGATCTTGGTCATTGGGGTATCACACTTCGCTTCGCCTTCCGGTACCTTGTTTTCCAGCATCAATGCTGTCCATGCTGCGGCACGATCAGCCGAACACCATACCAGTGCAGATTTGCGATGAGCATCAGGGTGCAATTGCGCCAACGGGTACAGGAAAGTATAGATGGTGACGTTATCCATATCCTTCAGCGACGTTTCCAAGCGCTTGCAGAATGGGCAATCCGGATCTGAGAATACGGCCAGCTTGCGCTCCCCCTTGCCTTTGACAACCTTGATTGCATCATCGAAAGGCAACGACGCAAAATCGACCTTGCGCAGATCAGCCACACGGCTCTCAGTCAGGCTCTTGCGGGTGGTCAGGTCTACCAGTTCGCCATCCAGCAGGTATTTGGCATCACGATCGACATACACCACATTACGTTTGTTCACGACCACTTCGTACAGGCCGGGAATCGGTGTGGTATTGACGCTGTCGATACGTGCATTGGGTACACGTTCCGCCAGTTTTTTCTTGATTTCTTCCGCCAGGGCGGGTTTGATCGGGCCTTTTTCGGCAACAGTTTTATCGGCTGCCACCGTGGAATTGGGCAAGCATGCCGCCAGCGCCAGCGTAACAGCAATAGATGCGCTTGCACGCCCGAATTTCAACATGAATGTACTCAAAGAATGTCTCCAGTTAACCTAATGCATGACGAATCAGCCGATGCTTGATCGGGCCCAACCGGTCGGTCATTGCCAAACCGGTGTTACGCAACCAGCCAAGCAGGCTGTTGTCGTTGTTGAACAGGCGTTGCAGGCCATCAGTCACGACCTGCATTGCCAATACATCTTCTTTGCGTGCACGCTCATAACGGCGCAACAGCAAATGTTCACCCAGGTCCTCTCCCGGCACGGCGCTTTTCAGTACCCGGGCCAGGGTACGTGCATCCTGGAAACCAAGATTGACCCCCTGTCCCGCCAACGGATGTACATTGTGGGCAGCATCACCAATCAGGGCCAGCCGGGGGGCCACAATACGATCCAGATGCAATAATCGCAACGGAAATACTGCCGCCGGAGTGATCAATGTCAGCGTCCCCAGTTCATGTCCGCCAGCGGCGGCCACCCGTTCACACAATGCAGTAGGATCAAGTCCAGCCAATTCATCGGCCTTGGCGTCCCAGGTAGACCATACCATTGACATCCGGTTCCCCGGTAGCGGCAACCAGGCCAAAATGCCATCGGGAAAGAACCATTGGCGCGCAATTTGCCCATGTGGCTTCTCACACAGGAAATTCGCCACGACACCTTTTTGCTGATAGAGACGCGGTGCTGCACTGATGCCCGCTTGACTACGCACCCACGAGTTGGCCCCATCTGCCCCGACCACCAGTTGCGTGGTCAATGTCTGCCCACCAGCCAATGTCAAATTGGCCATCCGTCCACCCAACTCGACCTGGGCGGGTTCTGCCGGGCAAATGATTGAAACATTTTCGGCGGCCTGCACAGCTTGCCACAATGCATCTTGCAGCAACCTGTTTTCCAGAATGCACGCCAGTTGCGGTACACGCACATCGTCAGCGGAAAACGCGAGTCTGGCATCATGCGCATCGCCACGCACCAGCATCTGACTAACGGGGCCAAGCCTATCCTTGGCCATGTGCTGCCAGGCACCCAGCTCTTCCAGAAACTGCTGGCTGCCAGGGCTGATCGCATAAATTCGAGAGTCCCAGCTATCGCTTGCTGGCAATGCGGTAGGTTTGCGTCCTTCAACCAACACCACACGAAGCCGACTATTGGCCAATGCCAACGCCAGACTGGTGCCCACCAGGCCGCCACCTACAATGGCTACGTCAAAGTCATGCTGCATCATATCCCCGCCCCAAACACCATATGTTGAGTCAGTCGCTTGCGGGCTGCTGGCACCATATCCAGCAAAGCCAAACCACTGCCCCGTGCCGTACTGGCAGCACTGCCGGGCATGGCAAACAATTTGATCAGTCCATCGGTGAACGCCGTCGTACTGGTGGCATCCAACGCACGACGCTTGGCATAGCGATTCAGCATGTTGCGGCTACCCAGCTCGTCACGCTTGCTTTCCTTCACCACTTTGGCCAGGGCCATCGCATCTCTCAGTCCCAGATTGAAACCTTGGCCAGCAACTGGGTGCAATACCTGAGCAGCATTGCCGATCAGAACGGTTCGTACGCTGATTGGACTGACCAAACGACGTAACGCCAGCGGAAAAGCCGCTCGAGCGCCTACTGAAACAAATTGACCGGCACGGTTACCGAAGCGCGCTTGCAACTGCGTCAGAAACGCCGTATCAGATAACGCCAGACAAGCCTCCACGGCCTCACTCCGGCAAGTCCAGACCAGTGCATATCCTTCACCACGCGGCAACAACGCCATCGGCCCATCATCCGAGAAACGCTCATATGCAATATGCTGCTGCGGCTGATCAGTGCGGACATCACATACCACCGCATGCTGGCCATAGTCCTGATGCCGGCGCTCAATGCCCGGCAGCTCAGTCAAACCCTTGCCGCCATCCGCTACGACCAGCAGGCTGGCGGTCACCAGCTTTTGAACATGTCCCTGATTCAATCGCAGGGCCACATACCCGGCCAACGGCTTGACCATATCCAATTGCACACCCGTGTGGAAGTGGATTGGGGCTGCCGCCAGTGCCGCATTCAAGGCTCCGGCCAAATCTCCATAATTCACCACGTAGCCCAAGGCTGGCACATCCAACTCAGTATGAGACAAAGTGGCATGACCGAAACCCTGGCGCTGCGACACATGCACCGTTTCGATGGCAGTCGCTTGCGGAATTGGGTGCCATACATCCAATCCCTGCAGGGTCTGTACACTCCCCCAGGACAGTGCAAGTGCACGTGGGTCCTGGCTTGGTAAACTGGCACGGGCTTCGAATACACCCACAATCAGCCCCTGCCCTTGCAACGATAAGGCCAATGCCGCCCCAACCGGCCCGCCGCCAACGATTGCCACATCCAAATGCTCTGGCAAGCTTGCAATTCGGTTTGCCATATTTGCCCCTCGGTTTACCTTGCTGCCATGGCAGCTTCTATGTCCACCACTGTTTTGGGTGTGCCATCAGTCAACACCTCGTAACCTGTTGTCGTGATGACTACGTCGTCTTCAATACGGACGCCTATATTCCAAAATGCCGCCGGCACCTTGTCGGTTGGACGGACATACAAGCCAGGCTCCACCGTCAGCACCATACCAGGCTGCAATGCACGCCAGGT
The DNA here is from genome assembly GCF_005503445.1 of Chitinivorax sp. B. Lineage (NCBI taxonomy): Bacteria > Pseudomonadati > Pseudomonadota > Betaproteobacteria > Chitinivorax > Chitinivorax sp. B. The sequence continues at coordinate 5,890 of NZ_SCOH01000010.1, forward strand.
GCCCTGTTGCTTGTATTCACCCACATCATGCACGTCCAGCCCAAGCCAGTGACCTGTTTGATGCATGTAAAACTGACGATAGGCCTCAGACTCGATGGCTTCGTCCACAGTGCCTGTCAGCCATTTCAGGTCAATCATGCCTTGAGCCAGTATCCGCACTGCAGCCTGGTGTGAATCGTGCCAACCACAGCCAGGTCGCAAGACATCAATCGCTGCTTGTTGTGCTGCCAGCACGATCTCATAGACATCCCGCTGTGGGCCGGAGAACTTGCCGTTGACCGGAAAGGTGCGGGTGATATCGCTGGCATAGCCTTCCAGCTCACAACCCGCATCAATCAGCAGCAGATCGCCATCTTTCAGTTGCGCGGTGTTTTCACCATAGTGCAGCACACATGCATTCGCCCCCGTCGCCACAATGCTGCCATAGGCTGGTGCACGACTACCCCTGCGATAGAACTCATGCATTAGCTCGGCTTCAACTTCATACTCAAAGCAACCGGGCGCGGCAAACTGCATCGCACGAATGTGCGCATCCCGCGAAATCTGCGCAGCACGACGCATCACACCCAGCTCCTGCTCATCCTTGATCAGACGCATTTCATTCACAAGAGGCCGCCAATCTGCCAATTCAATGGGTGCAACGTTGGCATGACGCGACTTTCTGCGGGTTGCATTCAGCCATCCCATGACACGTGCATCCCAAACGGCATCCGCCCCAATGGCCGAATAAAAGCGGGACTGCTCGTACAACAACTCTGGAAGACGGGCATCAATGTCGTTCAACGACCAAGCCTCGTCGAAACCAAACTTTTCTTTGGCAGCTGCAGGGCCATAGCGGAAACCATCCCAAATCTCGCGCTCCAGATCCTTGTCACGACAGAACAAAATACTTTTCGAGGCATTGCCCGCCACGATCACCAAAATAGCATCTGGCTCAGGAAAAGCGGTCAGATAGAAAAACGAACTATCAAACCGGAATGGATAGGTGGAATCAGCGTTACGAATCACTTCCGTTGAAGTCGGAATGACAGCGACACCATGTTTCATCTGTCCTGCCAAACGGGCACGGCGAGCGATGGTCAGCGCAAGTTGGGTCATGAATTGGTTCCAGGGGCGGATGTAAGCAGTCAAAATAGCGCCCATTATAGGGGATACCAACGTTGCACGGGTTCCGAGCGTCTCGCAAATGTGGCCGGCAATCCCAAGCTAACCGAATCGGCATGGCAAGCATACATTCGGTTTTCAGGCTAACACGCCAATTCAGACAGTAATCAAGGCAATGTCATCAGAATGGCCCAGCCATTTGCTGGCCTACTTACCGCCAAGCATATAAAAAACCGGGCAACAGATTGTTGAATCAGGCAAGATCGCAGGTTGTTTTCAATCGAGCATTTGATCGATACGCCATGAATCTCTATTTCCGTTTCCTGATCACCCTGTTACGTACCTTGCTTGCCAAACGTGGCGAGGTCATGGCACCAGCCCGCCAGCGTTTTCGCTGCATGCCATGGGATTGCGATATCAACCTGCACATGACCAATTCACGCTATCTGTCGTTCATGGATCTGGGCCGCACCTATCTGCTTGGCACATCCGGACTGCTTGGAACACTGCTCAAACACAAGTGGGGCCCAGTCGCGCAAGCTGTAGACATGACCTTCATTCGAGAAATTGGACCGTTTCAACAATTTGAACTGGTCACCCGCTTGCTTTGCTGGGATGACAAATACTGGTACATCCAGCAGGATTTCGAGGCAGATGGGAAGCTCTGCGCCTCAGCAGTATTGCGCGGCCTGTTTGTCCAAGGCAGGAATAAGATTCCGTCATCCATGGTGCTAGGTTCGCTGGGTTACCATGAGCCATCTCCTCCATTCCCCGCTCATGTAGAAGCTTGGACTGTTGCATTTCAACTGAAAAAATCATCGGCCCAATAGAAACGCCCGGCAAGCCGGGCGACAAATTCAACAATATGCTGTAATGCCGGTTCACCGGATCAATCGGTGTGCCAGATAGGCTCTCGTTTCTCCAGAAAGGCCGTTATACCTTCTCGCGCATCGTCAGACATGACATTCAGTGCCATCACTTCAGCGGCGTACTGATAAGCCTGTTCCAATCCCATATCCAGTTGGCGATAGAACATCTGCTTGCCGGCCATGATTGAGGAGGCAGGCTTATCACAAATCGATTTGGCCAAACGCATGGTTTCCTCATCCAGATGTTCCGGTGACACCACTCGGTTGACCATCCCCCGCACAAATGCTGTATGCGCATCGATAGAATCACCAGTCAATAGCATCTCCACCGCGACCTTTCGAGGCAAGCTCCGACTGATTGCAACTGCAGGCGTGGCGCAGAACAAGCCGATATTGATACCAGAGGTTGCAAACTTTGCCGATGTGGAAGCTACCGCCAAGTCACAATTTGCCACCAGCTGGCATCCCGCAGCGGTCGCCATGCCATGGACTTTGGCAATGATCGGTTGTGGCATGCGGGTCATGGTCATCATCAACCGGCTGGATTGCCGGAACAATGCGACACAATGTTCTCGGGTGTAACGCCCCTGGATTTCCTTCAGATCATGCCCGGAACAAAAAGCAGGGCCACGTGCAGCCAGAACCACCACACGTATCGATTCATCCAGCGCAATCGCATCCAACTCGATCTGCAGTCTCGAAATCAGCTGGCTGGACATCGCATTCTGTTGCTTGGGACGATTCAACGTTAGTTGAACAATGCCTTCATGGCGCTCACGGAGCACAAGCGAGGTAACGTCATCCTCAACGACAACGGTTTGCATGGTTCTGTCTCCTGTCACATTGCATGCCAAAGCGCCTCCCCGCTTCGGTCACGAGCATACAACCATTTCTCGGCTGGAAACCTCCAGAATTCAGTAGTGAGAAAACGATTCCGCGTGGGTGTCCGCTTGAATTGATGTCATCACCCAAACTTCCTCGCTCAGCATCATGAATTGCAACAATCGGTCGTGAAAGACCCACACACTATTCATGATCACACAGTTTTCTAACGCTAGCACATTCAACAAAATTAATCAGAATGACTTGTTTTGCAACGCAAAAATCTTCTTTACATGACTATTTTCAAATATCCCCCATAGTTGCGGACCACCGGCAGAAGGCTAATTTCGGTATCGTGGCACCGCACCATTTTTTGTCCCGAATTGGCCATTTAATTCATATTATTGCGTAGGCCAAAAACAAAACGGCGCCATTTGACGCCGTTTTTTGATCCGAAGGAAGAATGACTTGTTTACTTCTTTTTCTCGTCTTTTTTGGCTTCCGACGGCTTTGTCGCCTTTGCGTCAGCTGGCTTCGCCGGCCCCTTGCCGCCCACGGTCAATTCGCCTTTGATCTTGTCGTAAGTCGCCTGCTTGATACCTGGCACTTTCATGATCTCTTCCGCGGCCTTAAACGAACCATTCTTCTGACGATAGTCCAGAATCGCCTTTGCTTTCGCTGGGCCAATGCCAGGTAAACCTTCCAATTGTTGCTGCGTGGCAGAATTCAGGTCTACAGCAGCGAACGCACTTCCCATCAAGGTAAACAACGTCAGCAACGTCAGTAGCAGCTTTCTCATCACCACGCTCCTTTTAGTCAAACTCCAAATCGAATGGGACTACCGAAAATCAGCCTAGTGAAACATACCTTCTTTTTCAAGCCAGAAAAAAACAGGCCATCGGTATTTACCGATGGCCTGTTTTGAATCAACGCTCACGCCAGTCAACTAAATTCGCTGTGTAGACAATGCTCGTCAATATTGATTGGCACTCACCATCACTCAAAAATCAGCGATATGCCAATCATTCATCCGCACTGTCGCTTCCCTCTTCCAGCTCCCCCTCAACCTCAAGGTCACCTTCTTCATTTTCATCCCCCTCGGTTTCCTGAACCTTTTCCAGACCGGAAAGCTTCTCACCTTCATCCAGATTGATCAGTCGAACGCCTTGGGCAGCACGGCCAGTTTCACGAATTTCGCTGACTTTGGTACGAATCAGCACCCCTCCTGTCGTAATCAGCATCACTTCATCAGTAGGTTGCACCAATGTGGCTGCAACCAACTTCTGGCCCGTTTTCTCCGTCAAATCAACAGCAATCACACCTTGCGTACCACGACTGGTAAAGCGGAATTCACCGATTGAGGTGCGTTTACCGTAACCATTTTCAGTCGCAGTCAACACTTGCCAGTCTTCAGAGTCCGCCACCAACATGGAAATCACTGCCTGCCCCGACTGCAACAGCATGCCGCGCACACCACGAGCCTGTCGGCCCATGGCACGCACATCTTGCTCATCGAAACGAACCGCCTTACCGGCATCCGAGAACATCATGACCTGATGCTTACCAGACGTAATCGCGACACCAATCAAGTAATCGCCCTCGTCCAAATCCACCGCAATGATGCCCTTCCGCAACGGGCGCGAGAAATCCGACAGCGGTGTTTTCTTCACCGTGCCCAAGCTGGTAGCCATGAACACATAGTGATTTTCGTCGAATGTCTTCACCGGTAGGATCGCATTGATCTTTTCACCATCCTGCAACGGCAACAGATTGACGATCGGCTTACCACGAGCGGTACGACCACCTTGCGGCACCTCATAGACCTTGATCCAGTACACCCGCCCTAGGCTGGAGAAGCACAGTACATAGTCATGGGTATTTGCAATGAACAGGTTGTCGATGAAATCATCTTCTTTGGTCGCCGTTGCCTGCTTGCCCCGACCACCACGGCGCTGCGAACGATAATCGTCCAGTGGTTGCGCCTTCATATAACCGCCATGTGACAAAGTCACGACCATGTCCTGCGGTGTAATCAGGTCTTCCAGGCTGATGTCTTCGCCAAACGGAATGATCTCGGAACGACGGGCATCGCCAAACATTTGCTTGGTATCGGCCAACTCATTGCCAATGATCTGGGTGACCCGTTCCGGTTTGGCCAGGATATCCAACAAATCAAGGATCTTGTCCATGACTTCTCGGTATTCGGCTTGCAGTTTGTCCTGCTCCAGGCCAGTCAGTCGCTGCAGGCGCATATCCAGAATCGCCTGCGCCTGCGTGTCGGACAATTTGTAGCCCTGGGATTTCAAACCGAATTCAGGTGACAACCATTCTGGCCGGGCAGATTCACTGGCCACACGGGACAACATTTCTTCAACCAAACCAGAGCGCCATTCGCGAGACATCAACGCCAGCTTGGCTTCAGGTGGAGTTGGTGAGGCCTTGATCAGCGCAATCACTTCATCCACATTGGACAACGCAACGGCCAAGCCCTCCAGTACATGCGCCCGTTCCCGTGCCTTTTTCAGTTCATAGACAGTACGGCGGGTAACGACCTCACGACGATGGCGCAGGAAACATTCCAGAATCTGCTTCAGGTTCAACAATCGTGGTTGGCCGTCGACCAGTGCCACCATGTTCATACCAAAGGTACATTGCAGCTCGGTCTGCTTATACAGGTTGTTGAGCACCACATCGGGCATTTCATTGCGCTTCAGCTCGATATAAACGCGCAAGCCCGATTTGTCTGATTCATCACGTAGATCGGCAATGCCATCGATCTCTTTGTCACGGACCAGTTGGGCAATCTTTTCGATCAGGTTCTTCTTGTTGACCTGATAAGGCAACTCATCAACGATGATAGCCTGCTTATCCTTGCCCACATCCTCAATGTGAGTGCGAGCGCGCATCACCACACGCCCCCGACCGGTACGGTAGCCCTCGCGCACACCGCTGATACCATAAACGATGCCTGCTGTCGGGAAATCCGGTGCCGGGATGTACTCCATCAAATCGTCGACCGTCAAATCAGCATTGCGCAACAACGCCAACGCACCGTCAATGACCTCGGAGAGATTGTGTGGCGGGATGTTAGTGGCCATACCAACGGCAATGCCAGTCTGACCATTGATCAGCAGGTTGGGCAATCGCGTGGGCAAGACCGACGGCTCTTGCTCTTTACCGTCATAGTTGGGTACGAAATCGACCGTTTCCTTGTCGATATCCGCCATCAACTCGCCTGAAATACGTTCAAGACGGCACTCGGTATAGCGCATGGCCGCAGCATTGTCACCATCGATCGAGCCAAAGTTACCCTGGCCGTCGACTAGCATGTAGCGCATGCTGAAATCCTGCGCCATACGCACCAGCGTATCGTAGATCGAGGCGTCACCATGCGGGTGGTACTTACCCATGACGTCACCGACGATACGCGCGCACTTTACATACGGACGGTTCCAGACATTATTGGCCTCATGCATTGCAAACAACACACGGCGATGCACGGGCTTCAAACCATCCCGCACATCCGGCAGCGCACGCCCCACGATTACGCTCATTGCATAGTCGAGGTAGCTCTTGCGCATTTCTTCTTCAAGGCTGACGGGTATGGTCTCTTTTGCGAACTGTTCCATGTATCCTTGGGCTTTTCGATGCGAAAAATAGACAAGATTCTAACACGCCGCACACACCCGACCAATTGATGCCGCACCGGTATTTTTACTGCTGTTTGCAAAAAAACAACAGTGCACCTCCACTTTCACATTTCAGCCACATTTCGTTTGGTATGATTCGGGCTTTGCGGCTATCCTTACCACGTTGCCGGGCTCCAAAAGCCCGCTGGATAATAAGAAATTCCGGTTTGACCCTTTTCAGTCAGGAGAAAACAATATGACCAACAAACTGATCAAGTCCGTGTTGGCAGCTTCGTTGGCCGTAGCCGGCTTCACCGCTCAGGCTCGCGACGGCTATACAACCGACGGCTCCACAGGCACTGTCGTCAAAAACAACTACAGCGAATGCTGGCGCACTGGTTATTGGACCAAAGACAGTGCATTTGAAGACTGCGATGCAAGCTTGATGCCGCCGAAACCGGCTCCTGCGCCTGCAACCGCACCTGCAGTTGAAGCACCGGCCACCCCGGTTACACCGGCTCCTCGCCCCGCGCCGAAGACCGAGAAGTTCACTCTGCAGGCTGACGTCTTGTTTGCATTCAATGGTGACAAGCTGTCCAATGACGGTAAAGCAGCACTGGACAAGATCATTGAAGACGCATTGGCTTCACACGTGAAGAGCATTGACGGCAGCATCGAAATCATCGGTCACACCGACCGTATCGGTTCCGACAAGTACAACCAGAAGTTGTCCGAGCGTCGCGCTCAGTCTGTTAAGTCCTACGTTGTCAGCAAGGGCCTGCCGGCAGACAAGGTTACCGCCACTGGCGTTGGCAAGTCTCAGCCCGTTACCAAGCCTGAAGATTGCAAAGGCAACAAGAAGACCAAGAAGCTGATCTCTTGCCTGCAGCCTGACCGCCGCGTGGAAATTGATCTGAAGGGCACCAAGTCAGCTAACTAATTAGCTGCAGGTTGTCACGAAAGCCCCGGTCTTCCGGGGCTTTTTGCTTTCTGAAAACCACGGAAGCCAAATTTCCCTCATAATGTCTGACCATGAAGCACTATACACTGCCCCTAATCCCCATACTCATGCTAACCTGCCTCCCTAGCTTGGCGGGTGGTATTGATCAACTCAAAGCCTTTGTCGCCAGTACAGACTCACTGCAAGCGGAATTCTCACAGCAGGTGTTCGGACAACGATCTGGTGCCGGCCAAGTAGCAAGCGGCCATGTGACCATTCAGCGACCTGGCAAATTCCGCTGGTCTTATATCAAACCCTATGATCAATTAATTGTGGGTGATGGCCAGAAACTTTGGCTGTATGACAAAGATATTGAGCAGGTTACCGTCAAGAGACTGGATCAGGCACTCGGCTCCAGCCCAGCTGCCTTGTTAGCAGGCAGCAATGACATTGAAAAAGCCTATGCGCTCAAGGATGCAGGCACCAAAGATGGAATGGAGTGGCTGGAAGCCAAACCCAAGTCCAGCGAGTCAACTTTCCAGACTGTCAAGATGGGCTTTATCAAGAATGATTTGACTGTAATGGAGCTCAAAGACAACTTTGGTCAGACTACAGTGATTCGCTTCTCACGCTTGGAGCGCAATCCCAAGCTACCGGCAGATCAGTTTAAGTTTATACCGCCCAAGGGCGTGGATGTCATCAGTGAGTGACCTGTTTCACGAACGGCCACGGGAGCCGCTGGCGGAGAGGTTGCGGCCGCGGACACTAGATGACGTCATCGGTCAACGTCACCTGATCGGACCTGGCAAACCATTGCGTTTGGCATTTGAATCAGGCAAGCCCCATTCAATGATCCTATGGGGGCCACCTGGCGTCGGCAAAACCACGTTGGCTCGCTTGATGGCAGCCGGCTTCGATGCGGAATTCAGCCCTTTGTCTGCTGTGTTTTCTGGCGTAAAAGACATTCGCGAGACCATGCAGCAAGCCGAGTTGGCCTTGCAACAACATGCTCGCCATACCATTTTGTTTGTCGATGAAGTCCATCGTTTTAACAAATCGCAACAAGATGCTTTTCTGCCCTACGTAGAACAAGGCTTGGTGACGTTTATTGGCGCCACCACTGAAAATCCAAGCTTCGAGGTCAATTCCGCCTTGCTGTCACGTGCACAGGTCTATGTACTGCAGCCGATTAGCGATGACGATATGCGGCAATTGTTTGCCCGAGCCACTCAGAGTGCCATGCCTGATCGCCATTTTGACGATGCCGCAAGAGATGCCTTGATCGGATATGCCGATGGTGACGCGAGACGTTTGCTGAATCTGATTGAACAATGCCAAACCGCCGCCGAAGCCAGACAGCTGACTGAACTGGATCAGACCTTTATTGGCGAAACACTTTCAATCAACGCACGACACTTCGACAAAGGTGGTGATGCGTTTTATGACCAGATATCAGCATTACATAAGTCTGTTCGTGGTTCCAATCCTGATGCAAGCTTGTATTGGCTGACACGCATGCTGGATGGCGGTGCCGGTCCACTTTATGTTGCACGGCGACTGGTGCGTATGGCCGTCGAAGATATCGGGCTGGCTGACCCTCGTGCCTGGAGAGTAGCTCTGGATGCTTGCGAAACTTTTGAACGCCTCGGCAGCCCGGAGGGTGAGTTGGCCTTAGCGCAAGCCGTGATCTATCTGGCGGTCGCCCCTAAAAGCAATGCAGGCTATATGGCCTATAAGGCAGCCAAGGCATTCGTAGAAAAGGACAAGTCCCGCCCGGTGCCAATGCATTTAAGAAATGCCCCAACCAAATTAATGAAGGAAATGGGCATGGGCCATCAATACCGATATGCCCATGACGAACCGCATGCCTACGCCGCAGGCGAGCAATATCTGCCGGATGGACTGCAAGACCTACATTGGTACGAGCCCACTCCACGTGGGTTGGAAGCCAAAATTGCCGAGAAACTGGCGTTTCTGCGAGAATTGGATCATCAAGCTCGCAACAAGAATTGAATGGACTAATCACATGCTGGATATTCAACAGCTTCGCAATGATCTGGATAACGTCGCCACCCGCCTTGCTGCTCGTGGCTTCCAATTGGATATCGAGGCGTTCACCGCACTCGAAAATGAACGCAAATACCTGCAAACCCGTACGCAGGAGCTGCAGGCCAAACGCAATACCGCGTCTAAGCAAATTGGTATCGCCAAGTCCAAAGGTGAAGATGCATCGGCCATCATGGCTGAAGTCGCAAACTTAAAGGATGAGCTAGAAGCCTGCGAAGCCAACCTGAGTGTACTGCAAGACAAGCTTAATGACATGCTGTTGCGCATGCCCAACCTGCCCACTACGTCCGTCCCTACAGGCAAGGATGAACAGGACAACGTGGAAGTACGTCGCTGGGGCACACCACGTGCATTTGATTTTGAAGTACGTGACCATACAGATATTGGCGTTCCTCTCGGATTGGATTTTGAAACCGGTGCCAAGCTATCAGGCGCCCGTTTTACCCTGATGCGCGGCCAAATTGCCCGTTTGCACCGTGCATTGGCCCAGTTCATGATCGACACCCATACCAATCAACATGGATATACCGAGGTTTACACTCCGTACATCGTGAATCCCGAAGTTTTGTACGGCACCGGTCAGTTACCTAAATTTGCCGAAGACATGTTCCGTGTTGAAAAAGGTGGGGAAGATAACCCGGTTACACAGTACCTGATCTCAACATCAGAAATTTCGCTGACCAATACTGTCCGCGATAGCATTCTGAAAACGGATGAATTGCCGATCAAGCTGACAGCCCACTCACCTTGCTTCCGTTCGGAAGCCGGCTCGTATGGTCGCGATACCCGTGGCATGATCCGCCAACATCAATTCGACAAAGTCGAAATGGTACAAATCGTCCACCCAGAAAAGTCTTATGACGCATTGGAAGAAATGGTTGGCCACGCTGAAGCCATTCTTCAGAAACTGGAACTGCCTTACCGGGTCATTACCTTGTGTACGGGGGATATGGGTTTTTCCGCCACAAAGACTTACGATCTGGAAGTGTGGTTGCCAGCGCAGAATACCTATCGTGAGATTTCAAGCTGTTCGAACTGTGAGGCCTTCCAGGCTCGACGTATGCAAGCCCGCTTCAAGAACGAAGCTGGTAAGAATGAGCTGGTACATACACTGAATGGCTCCGGCCTGGCGGTAGGCCGCACCTTGGTTGCGGTTCTGGAAAACTATCAGAATGCTGATGGTAGTGTAACGATCCCGACTGTGCTGCGCCCCTACATGGGCGGCATCGAACATATCGGCTAATGATCTCAACAGCACAGGCCAGCTCTATTCCCTGACCCATGTTGATCTGAAGGCCAACAAAAAGCCCGTTGTTTACCCAACGGGCTTTTTATTGATGAGGTGCAGTACCAAGCCCGCACCCCCGGTCCGTATAGCTTAGCCTTCAGCTTTAGCCATCTTCTTACGTTCGTTTTCTGACAGATAGCGCTTACGCAGACGGATCGATTGCGGTGTAATTTCCACCAGTTCGTCATCGTCAATGAATTCCACTGCATATTCCAGCGTGATCTTGATCGGCGGAGTCAACACAACGGCTTCGTCCTTACCGGATGCACGTACATTGGTCAGCTTCTTACCCTTCAACGGGTTGACGATCAGATCGTTATCACGACTGTGAATTCCGATGATCATGCCTTCATAAACTTTTTCACCCGCACCGATGAACATACGGCCACGGTCTTCCAGGTTCCACAGTGCGTACGCAACCGCTTCACCTTGCTCCTGGCTGATCAGTACACCGTTACGACGGCCTGGGATATCGGCCTTGATTGGGCCATATTCATCGAATACGTGCGCCATGATGCCAGTACCACGCGTCAGGGTCAGGAATTCGCCTTGGAAACCAATCAAACCACGTGCAGGAATCTTGTATTCCAGGCGAGTACGGCCATTGCCATCGCTGGACATGTCAGCCATTTCACCACGGCGGCGCCCCAACTCTTCCATCACCGCACCCTGATGTGCTTCTTCCACATCAACGGTCAACATTTCGTACGGCTCACACTTTACACCGTCGATTTCCTTCATCACCACACGCGGTTTGGAAACAGACAGTTCGTAGCCTTCTCGGCGCATGTTTTCCAGCAGAATGGTCAAATGCAATTCACCACGGCCCGATACCAGGAATATGTCAGCATCCTGGGTATCTTCAACACGCAATGCCACGTTGGTGAGCAATTCTTTCTGCAGACGATCACGCAATTGGCGTGAAGTAACAAACTTACCTTCAGTACCGGCAAACGGGCTGGTATTGACCTGGAAGTTCATGGTCAGGGTCGGCTCATCCACCGACAGCATTGGCAATGCTTCTGGCTGATTCACATCTGCAATGGTCACACCGATACCAATCTCTTCGATACCGTTGATTAAAATAATGTCGCCCGCTTCAGCCTGATCGACCAATACGCGCTCCAAGCCTTGGAAACCCAGAACCTGGTTGATTTTCGCCTGCTTTTGCCCATCACGGCCCATGACCATGACTTGTTGGCCAGGCTTGATGCGGCCACGCGCAATACGACCAACACCAATACGACCAGTGTAGGTCGAATAGTCCAGTGCAGAAATCTGCAGTTGCAACGGCTCATCCGGGCTGCCAGACGGCGGCGCAACATGCTTCAATACGGTATCGAACAACGGGCGCATATTTTCAGAAGGCTGCGCCAGATCTAGCGTAGCAAAACCGTTCAGGGCCGATGCGAATACCACAGGAAAATCTAGCTGCTCTTCGGTCGCACCCAACTTATCAAACAAGTCGAAAGTCTGGTCGATTACCCAGTTCGGACGTGCGCCCGGACGGTCAACCTTGTTGATCACAACGATAGGCTTCAACCCTAGAGCCAGTGCTTTACGGGTTACGAAGCGGGTTTGCGGCATCGGACCTTCTACTGCGTCCACCAACAACAAGACACCATCCACCATGCCCAATACGCGCTCGACTTCGCCACCGAAATCCGCGTGCCCAGGGGTGTCAACGATGTTGATGTGGGTGCCTTCGTAGTTAACAGCGGTATTCTTGGCCAGAATGGTGATGCCGCGCTCCTTTTCGATATCGTTGCTATCCATTACCCGTTCAGCGATATGTTGGTTTTCGCGGAAGGTACCGGCCTGATGGAGCAATTTGTCAACCAGCGTAGTTTTACCATGGTCAACGTGGGCAATGATGGCGATATTGCGAATGGCGCGCGTCATGTATCGATTCCAGCTTTCAAGATTCAGTAAAAGCATTGGAGTCTAACACAAAATGCTTGCAATTTTCTTGCATTTACAACATAATGCGGCCTCTTTTTGATTGTGCATCAAACAGTTGTCAAACATGCACAATAAAAGCTCATCGAATCTGACCTCTTCGCGCACCCGCTTTGTGATTGCGCGTCTCTTTACCCGGTTAGCGTCGATGTTACGTTGCCGGTAGAACCGCCTCATTTCACGCCATTTGGCTGTCCTGTTTTGGTGTTGCCGTCTGTTATTTCACACAGACCGAGCCGGCTTTTGATATTTGTTCTGAAGGATTTGTCTTGTCCCAATTGACTTTCGCCGATCTTGGCTTACATCCCGCCATCCTCAAAGCTTTGAACGACGCCGGCTATACGGCACCCACCCCAATTCAGGCCGAGGCCGTGCCTGAAATTATCGCGGGTCATGATTTGATGGCCTCAGCCCAGACGGGTACTGGCAAAACCGCAGGCTTCATGCTGCCTGCACTGCAAAAACTGACTGAAGAGCCCAAGGCAGCAGGCCGCGGTCCACGCATTCTGGTACTGACCCCAACACGCGAGTTGGCACAACAGGTTGCCAACGCAGCTGCCACTTACGGTAAACACTTGCGCCGCGCCAAAGTAGTGAGCATCGTCGGTGGCGTATCTTACCGAACACAAAACCAGCTGCTGGATCGCCCTTTTGAAATTCTGGTTGCCACGCCCGGTCGCCTGATCGACCACCTGCAAAGTGGCCGTATCGACTTCTCCCGCCTGGAAATGCTGATTCTGGACGAAGCTGACCGTATGTTGGACATGGGCTTCTCCGAAGATGTATTGAGCATTGCCGAGCGCACCCCGAAAACACGTCAAACTGCGCTGTTCTCCGCAACGCTGGAAGGCGTGGTTGGCAAACTGGCCGATCAGTTGCTGACCGATCCGAAGCGCATTCAAATCGCTTCGCAAACAGCACGTCACGAAAACATTGAGCAAAAGCTGCACTATGTTGATGATCTGGCACACAAGCAGCGTTTGCTGAGCCACTTCATCCGTGATGCAGACGTTAAACAAGCCATTGTCTTCACCGCTACCAAACGCGATGCAGACCAATTGGCTGACGAACTGGCGGCAGAAGGCTTCCAGACCGCAGCGCTGCATGGCGACATGCAACAACGTGATCGTCAGCGTACACTGCTGAAGGTTCGTCGTGGCGACGTACGTGTACTGGTTGCTACTGACGTTGCCGCTCGTGGTATTGACGTATCTGGCATCAGCCACGTGATCAACTTTGACCTGCCCAAATTTGCCGAAGACTACGTCCACCGTATTGGCCGTACTGGCCGTGCTGGTGCAAGTGGTATTGCGATTTCGTTTGCGGGCAAGAATGATGTATTGATTCTGCGCCGTATCGAGCGCTTTACGGGCCAAGCCATTGCTCCATTTGCAGTAGAAGGCATGGAAGCACGCTTCCAGCCTCGCCCACAAGGTGCTCGTGGTGGCGAACGCCGTGGTGGCGGAAATGGCCGCCCGGGTGGCCAGGGCCGTGGTTTTGGCGGCGGTAACCGTGGTGACGGTCAGCGTCGCAGCAATGGCGGTGAAAGTCGTCGTGAGGGCTTTAACGGAAACCGTGAGGGCTTCGCGCCACGCGAAGGCTTTGCTGCGCGTGATGGCGCTGGAAAATCATGGGGTGGCGAACAACAACGTCGTGCACCGCGCCAAAATGCCGGTGGCTGGCGTAATGACGCACAACCCAGCAGCCGGTTCGGTCAAAATACCACCGGCCAAAATCGTCCACGCACGCAGAGCCAACCAGCACCGTACTTCCCAAGCGATTATGCTAGTGGTGCGCGTTACGACCAGATGTTCGGCAATGAAAGCACCCCAGCTCAACGCAAGCGCCCGCAAGGCGACGCCCCGCAAGGTGGTCGCCGCCCATCAGGTGGCGGCCGCTCCAGAACAGATCGCTGATCAGCACCTGTATTGGTACAAGCTACATGAAAAAAGCCTGGGCACAATGTCCAGGCTTTTTTCTTGCTTTTCAGACATAAAGCTCCCCCACAAATCTTTTCCAATAAGATGTGGCAGTACACACGCCACTCAATTCAACGCGATTTTTGTGATCAGTTTTCTTCAGCTGATTGGCAATATAATTTCATCCGTTACAATTTCATAAGATACAAAAATTGAGCGCGATCATGGCCGAAGATCTCAAGCTGCTTGAGCAGCAGATCTTGCCGACCAAGATGCCGCGACACGCTCACCATGTATCCATTGAGGTGTTGAACAAGGGCATCCGCACTCAGCGAGTGGGTGTTTCGCTCACACAAATAATTCCAAATGCAATATTAATCAACGAAATATCAATAACAGCAATCTCCTGCTTATGGGTACATCAAGATGAAAATCCGGGTACATATCCCTCTCCCCCATTGTCGTTGACGCTACCGGCTGGCTACACCTGCGAACGAGGTCTACGGGCCGAAGCCTGGATAAAGCCTGGATATTGAATCATGCCCCTCCAATTGACGGACCGGTAGATACATCTCCAATTAAGTGACTGACTACAGACTGGTGGCGAAGCTTTCAGGATTCGCAACTGAACCAATTGATCCAGGATGGTTTGGCTGATAATCCGAATATAAAAGCAGCAGAAGCTACGGTTGCATACAGCCACCATGGCGACAGTCATCTATCTGGCGGAAAACCTTCTACTTTTACCAGGACTGTTTCCGATCCACCCATCATTACAGTAACCTGGTTGCTGAGTTATGAAATGTTTTATTACATCGTGGAATGCAGTTGGCATTGCTGGTCATGTTTCGTCTGTTATGCCTTACCTGCTTTTCCCAGCCACATTCCAAGCTGGGTCAAACCTTCAGCTGGGCCCCGCTACGGTGGCTTGGCAACATAAGTTATTCGTACTATCTGTTTCATGGGCTGATATTGAAAGCCGGATTCATGGTGCCATCCAACCGGTTCCGCCCAATCCCTGCGGAACCCTATTCTGTGCCTTGCTGTTATCCGTCATGTTCTTGCTTTCATGATTCGCATCTGCTTTACTGTTTTGGGTTGTAGAACGTCCGTTTTCCCTAGTATGGAGACAGCACGCTGCAACACGCCATCATAGAATCCCACACGCCACCGCCTAAAGAGTGTCATCCTATGCCGCACCGCAACATACGTGCGGTAGGATAGTGCCTTTGTACCTGATTTCGCAGAAAGCTGGATTGTGCACCCTTCTCATACTTGGCTCATCGTCATCCTAGGTTCGTTGATCGCCTTCGCCCCCATGTCCGTTGATATGTATCTGCCCAGCTTTCCAATGCTGGCACGTGATCTACAGACAACCACAGCCAATGTGCAACTGACCTTGGCAACCTTCTTCATCGGTCTCGCCGTCGGCCAAGCAATTTATGGGCCTCTGGCAGATCGTTTCGGTCGTAAGCCGCCGCTGTACGCAGGCCTTGCTCTGTATTGCATCGCGTCGATCGGCTGCGCACTGGCGCCCAACATTGAGGTCTTGATTGCCATGCGCTTGCTACAGGCCTTGGGTGGTTGTGCAGGTTTGGTTATTTCGCGAGCCATGGTACGAGATCTGTTTGACCATCAAACTGCGGCACGCGTGTTCTCAAAATTAATGTTGGTGATGGGTGTCGCCCCCATTCTCGCCCCCTTGATCGGCGCCCAGATACTGGGCTGGGTGGGATGGCGCGGTATCTTCTGGTGCCTGACCACGTTTGGTTTGGCCTGCCTGATCGCATCTCGATGGCTACCCGATAGCCGCATTGCGGACCCGAACGCCCGCTTGGCGTTAGGCCCTGTGATACGTGGATACACCACATTGCTGAACGACCGTAGCTTCATCGGACCAGCACTGGCGAGCAGCCTGGCGCAAAGCGGAATGTTTGCCTATATCACGGGTTCGCCTTTTGTATTCATCGAGCTTTACCACATTCCTGCGGAATCCTACGGCTGGGTATTTGGTACCAATGCACTAGGATTGATCATTGCCTCACAGCTCAACGCTCGCTTGCTTGGTCGTTTCAGTACTGAACAGTTATTGTCCTTTGCCTGCAACAGTACTGCCGTGCTTGGCGTGGCACTGGGCGCAGCAGCAGCACTACAGCTGGGCGGGCTGATCGGCATTTTGCTACCCTTGTTCGGTTATGTTGCCAGCCTGGGCTTCATTGGACCGAACGCCACCGCAATCGCACTCAAGCATCAAGCCCATCGTGCCGGTGCAGCATCCGCATTGCTGGGAACTGTTCAGTTTGGCATCGCAACGGTAGCGGGTGGCGCAGTCGGCTTGTTCCATGACGGCACAGCACGAACTATGGCTTTTACCATTGCCGTATGCGGGGTGTTATCTGCATTGTGTCATTGGGTCAGCCAACCACCGAAAGCGCAAGATCGCACGGAGAGGTAACAAGCCTGTTGACATGCACACCGTACCGGGAACCGGTTGATATGCAATTGCCGTTTGCGCTGGCATATCAATCCATTCCCGGATCAGCTTGTTTCCGGAGAAATAACCCTTTTAATCAGTCAAACATCGTAGTAGTCAACGGCCATAGCAAGACTGAGGTGGCCAGAGCACAAAGGTTGCCTTGCCTGGCAATCACGCATTACCAAATCAATATTTCCAGACACAGCACAACTATACTGATAACAGAACAGCCGTTGCCCGACAGGAAACATGCCACTCAGGCCAACTACCGGTCTACGCAAGCTGAAATCGATGCTCAGGGTTGACGGACCATGGCCAATGCCATCTACAACCCGACGTTTCAAGCCATGGATTTTGTGAGGATATGATGATTACCCTCCTTCGAATTGCCATTCTGCTATTGGCCATGGTAGTGCCCTCTGCCTGGGGCCAGTTTGTCGAACTCCATGTCGGATATGAAGACAAGGATAATTACGATCACACGGGTACAGGTGCGGTAGTGCCCGAACACCCTGGTGTCATGGTCGAACTGGTTCGCATGTTGCCCAGCAAGCTCACGAATCTCCGCGTCGTCTTTTCCAGAAAGCCCTGGGCACGATGCCTGGCAGAGCTGGAGGTGGGGGCCGTTGACGGTATTTTCTCCAGCAGTTTCAAGCTTGACCGTATGAAAATCGGTGTTTACCCAATGCGAGATGGCAAGGACGATCCTCGCTTCCGTATCGACACCAAGACCTACAGTCTGTACAAGCTTGTCAACTCGCCACTGCACTGGGATGGCAACAACTTTGCCAATCTATCCCAAGGGTTGATCGCCCTACGCGGTTATGCGATTGTCGACGATTTGAAAAAAATGGGTATTACTGTCAATGAGGTCAACAATGCAGAGGATGCCTTCAGAATGCTGCTGGCAGGTAGAGCAGATGGTTTTGCACACCTGACCGACTTTGGCGACTATTCACTGAGAATGAACGGCGAGTTCGATAACATTATGAAGATTACCCCGCCCATCATTACACGGGACTATTACCTGCAAATCAGTCACCAATTTCATGCCAAGCATCCACAACTCGTTCCCAAAATATGGCAAGCCTTGGCAGAAATCCGCCAGGCAGAGTCAGAGCGCCTAGTGTCGAAATACTTGAAGTTATATTCTCAATAGCCGAAGGCTAATTGAGGGGAAGGCAATATACCGTTGCCTTGATTGGTCTTCCCGCCTTGGCCTGCGCCCCGCCAGACTGCTGGCAACATCTCTCATTCATCCTGATACCGCTACATCAAGCCCATAACGCTTGGTACACACCGTGCTGACTGCAAATTCTCGTTTCAGGACACTTGGTTATTTTATTGATCGGTGATCGCATATATTGTTATTGAGAACGGTTCTTGTTATATTATAAGAATGAATCGCAATCCAAATCTCGTTCCTGGCAGCATGGCCATCGCCCTGCATGTGGCGGTGATCGGCGCACTTGTAATAGCCCGTCCGGCGGCAGATCGCCCGCCCCGGTTGGATTATGTGGAAATGATCAACACAGCGGTCCTGGCACCAGACCAACCGCCAGCGCCGCGACCACCGGCGCCCAAGGTTGAGCCAACGCCCGTCAAACCACAACCAGTAAAGCAGGTGGCTCAACATCGGCCGGTCGCGCCCACGGTGTCAGCCCAGCCCGATGCACCAACAATCCATAGCCCTGCAGAACCAGTTCGCGATACTTCGTCAGCACCGGTTCAAGTTGCCAGCAGTGCGCCACCAGCTCAAATCGAGCGCCCTGCCCCCCCGATTGAAACACAACCTGTATTCTCTGCTGCATATCTGTCCAACCCCAAGCCAGTCTACCCGCCGCTATCGATGGAGCTGCAGGAGCAAGGCACCGTGATGGTACGCGCACAGGTTAGTGAAAAAGGATTGCCAATCGTCGTTGAAGTCAGTAGTAGCTCCGGTTTCCCGAGATTGGATCGAGCCGCACTCGAAGCCGTCAAGCGCTGGCGATTTGTACCCGCCAAACGCGGTGATGATCCAATTGTCGGCAGTGTCATCATTCCGCTCAATTTCAATCTGTTACAAGCATAAAGGCTGTTTCACATGGATTTGTCCCTGGTTTTCAAACAGGGTGATGGTGTTCTCATCACAGTATTTTTGATGTTGCTGGTCATGTCGGTCATCAGTTGGTGCCTGATTCTGGCAAGGGGTGCATTGTTGTGGCGTATCCGTCGGGCCAATCGTGAAGTACAGCAGCGATTCTGGCAGGCAGATAGCTGGCAGGCTGCCAATCAGTTGATTGAACAGTCGTCTTCCCCATTGGCTGCATTGGCCCGGGCCGCACATGATGGGTTGGCTCATCACCGCAAACATGCCGGCCAGTCGCTTGGCAAAGCGGTCACGCTGGATGACTATCTGGTACGCACCTTGCGCAATCAACTGGCGCAACAAAATGGTCGGCTCGAACGTGGCTTGACCTGGTTGGCCACAGTGGGTTCCACCGCACCATTCATCGGCCTGTTCGGTACGGTTTGGGGAATCTATCACGCACTGGTAGGTATTGCTTCTGCGGGTCAAGCTTCGATTGGCACCGTGGCAGGCCCCATTGGCGAAGCACTGGTCGCGACAGCAGCCGGTCTGGCTGCAGCAATCCCCGCAGTGGTGGCTTACAACACGTTTGTTCGTTTGAACCGGGTATTGGCACAAGAGATGGATGGCTTTGCACATGATCTGCATGCTCACCTGCTGACGGAGACCCATGATGGCGTTCGGTAGTTTCGACCGGGGCGATGCGGCCCCAATGGCGGAGATCAATACCACCCCTTTGGTGGATGTGATGCTCGTGCTGCTGGTGGTCTTCATCATCACCGCCCCGATGCTGACCAACGCCATCAATGTCCAGCTTCCCAAGGCCAGCGCTGCCGATCACAAGGACACACCTGAGGCGATCCGGTTGGCAGTGGACGCCAATGGCAAATACTTCTGGAATGATCAACCGGTTGAAGCAGCTCAACTGGCCCCGCGCTTTGCCGCTGCAGTTGCCAGCAATCCGAAGATTGAGCTGCACATGCGGGCCGACGAAAACGCCCGTTACGATGCCGTTGCCAAAGCCATGGCAGCAGCCCAACAGCATGGTGTCGGCAAGATCGGTTTTGTTACCGAAGCACCGGTCAATTAAGTCTGATACGCCATTGAATACCTGCCGGTGACTCTGCCGGCAGATTGCTTTCCTGTCTTACTGTCGAAGTTGAACATATCACTGGTTGATCCGCCTGTTCATCCAATCAACCAGTCGAAATAAGCAGATTGACCACATAACATAATGAGATACGCATGAGAGAAATACACAAAAAGCATTCTGCTGTCCGCCATATGGCCAAGTTGCCATTAGGTGCCACCTTGGCCGGCCTGATCGTCACGGCACCTGCATTCGCAGAAACCTCTCAGCCTAAAGACACGGTATTGGCACCTGTCAATGTCGATGCCAAGCTGGCGGATCCGGCAGCACCTTCGGACAAATCCTACAACAAAGCCACCACAACCGTGGGCAAAATGCCAACGGCCAAACGCGACATACCGCAAAGTGAAACCACCATTACCCAGAGACTGATTGCCGATCAGGGTGATGCCACGCTGAAGGAAGCAATGCGTAACGTGCCTGGTTTGACTTTCAATGCAGGCGAAGGTGGCCGTACTGGCGACAACATCACACTACGCGGCTTTTCGGCAGCAACCGACATTTACCTGGATGGTGTTCGCGACATTGGCCAATACAATCGTGACCTGTTCGATGTAGATCGTGTCGAAGCACTATTCGGCCCCTCCTCGATGCTGTTCGGCAAAGGCTCGACAGGTGGCTTGGTCAATCAGGTAAGCAAGCACCCGTTTGCCGGTAATCGCACCGAGGTTTCCGGAACTGTCGGCACCAACCGCTACCAACGCGCAACCATTGATGCCAACAAAATGGTGGGTAATGCATCCGCCTTGCGTGTGAATGCCATGGTTCAAAAAGCCGATGGCGACCGTGACGGCACCGAGCAGAACCGTTGGGGTATTGCGCCTTCACTGCGTCTAGGTATTGGTGAGCCCACCGAGCTGATTCTTTCCTATTACCATCTGACCGAAGACAACGTGCCCGATTACGGCGTGCCTTATTACCAAGGGCAGCCGATCGATGTCCCGCTCAGCCGTTTCTATGGCCTGGCCAACTGGGACTACGAAAAGAACAAGGCTGACATTGGCACAGCCATCGTCCAGCACAAGCTCACATCAGCCGTTACCTTGCGCAATACCCTGCGCTATGGCAAATACCATCGCGATGTCTGGCCGACCGCACCTCGCCTCAATTTGGCCAGCACAGGCGGTGTACTGACTGACAACACTGTAATCAACCGCAATCGCCCTGGCCGTGAAGGTACCGAGAAAATTCTGTCGAACCAGTTTGACGTGACTGCAGAGTTTCGCACTGGCGACATCAAGCACCAGGTACTGGCCGGCCTGGATTACACCAGCGAAAAATCCACCACCTATCGCTGGAGCCAGAAAGGCGGTGCCGCACCAACCACGGTAGGTAACCCAGACCCTCTGCCAACCATCGATGCCCCGGAAAAGGTACCGGGTACCGATGTGAACTTCGATTCGAATGTCATCGGTATCTACGCTCAAGACATGATTGAGCTGACCTACCAATGGAAAGTACTGGCAGGCTTACGTTGGGATCGTTTCAAGGGTGATTACACCACCAAAACATTTGATGTCGGCTCCAGCAGCTGGAGCAGCGTCCAGACTGCCCGTACCGACCGCATCGCCAGCTACCGTACCGGTGTGATCTACCAACCGAATGCACAGCAAAGCTATTACGCCACTTTTGGCACTTCATTCAATCCATCCGGCGAAGCCTATGCACTGGACCCACGAGGCGCCAACACCCCGCCTGAAAAGAACCGCAACATTGAGATCGGCAGCAAGTTCGACCTGCTGGATGGTGACCTGAGTCTGCGTGCCGCATTGTTCCGTATCGTGAAGACCCACGAACGCAACACCGACCCGTTGAAAACCGATGTCTATCTGCTTTCCGGTAAACGCCATACCGATGGTATCGAGCTGGGTGTTGCCGGCCGATTGACCGAAAAGTGGGAAGCATTTGGTAACGTCACCCTGATGAAGTCGAAGATCGACAACCATATTGACCCGGCCATCCAAGGCCGTGAAGCAGCCAACACCCCGCGTTACACCGTTGGCGGCTGGACCACTTACGCCCTGGGCGCTGGCTGGAAAGTCGGTGGTGGCTTCGATGCCAAAGGCAAACGCTACACCGGTACCAACAACACGACATCGCTGCCAGCTTACATTCGCTGGGATGCCATGCTGGCTTACGACCAACGCGATTACACCGTGCAGGTCAACGCCACCAACCTGACTGACAAAAAGTACTATGAAGGCCTGTATGGCGGTCATACCACCACAGGCCCAGGCCGTGGTGTACAGTTGACCGGTACCTACCGCTTCAACTAATACAATCGACCCGACTGCAAGCGGGTTGAATGTGCCAACCAAAGCCAACGTACCTGCGTTGGCTTTGGTTTTACAATATATCAGCATTCTTGCGACACCTTTTCAGCCCCATCGCCCCTAATGACAGGACTCCCCCATGTTGTTGCATGTCCCCAACGTTCTGGATACCGACACCGTTACACACTGCCGCCAGCGACTCACTCAAGGTGATTGGCGTGATGGCCGCATCACGGCTGGTAGCCAATCAGCCCAGGTAAAACGCAATCAGCAGTTGCCCGATAACGACGCAGCAGCACTTGAGGTAGGCAAGATCATACTGACCGCACTGGAAAACAATGCCTTGTTCTTTTCGGCAGCACTACCCAAACGTATCTTCCCACCACTATTCAATCGTTATCAGGGTGGTATGGATTTCGGAAACCATGTCGACAATGCCGTCCGTACCATTGCCAGCACCGGTGAACGCATCCGGACCGATCTGTCCTGCACGCTGTTTCTGGCGGAACCGAACGAGTACGAAGGTGGCGAACTGGTTATTGAAGACACCTATGGCTTGCACTCAGTCAAGCTACCCGCGGGCGACCTGATCCTTTATCCATCGACCAGCCTGCACCGGGTCGAACCTGTCACACAAGGTGCCCGACTGGCTTCGTTCTTCTGGCTACAAAGCATGGTACGCAGCGATCAGCAACGCAGCATGCTGTTTGACCTGGATATGGCCATCATCAACCTGCGTAACCAGCTAGGAGATGCAGATGCGCTGATCAGCCTGACCTCGCACTATCACAACCTGCTGCGAATGTGGGCGGATATCTGAACGGTTATGGCGAATCAAATCCGTGGCACAAACCAGGTGCAATCAATTGATCTGGAATTCATTTCATGAAGAAGCGAAGCAGCTCGCCCCCTGCAGTGAACGATCGGCAAAACCAATGGATGGCTAAAGTCTGTCAGGAATCGACTTAAGCTGGCGGTGGGGTCAACCCGATTGGATGGTTGGCCTTGGTCAAACACGGACAAACGGTGACGAGAAATTGGCTGGCTTTTCGACCTCCACAAATGGTCGTTCGAAATGCTGGCAATCAACACTACGTATTGGCAGTGACCAGTGTCAAAAATCAGCGGCCAAGTTTTGTAGTACTTACGAAAGCCAAACACGCGACATGGTGATCGGCGTGGGTTATATAAGTGTTACAAGAAGTCATAATTGAAGTGTGATGTGCCGCTCATTCATACCCTTGGAGCGTGTTCATCGACGTCCAATTCTTCGCTGTAGTTCAACCTTCGCAAAGCAATCGACGCCTCGGCAGTCCTGTTCTCAGCAATGATCTGTTGTTCCAAAGAGCGAATTTGCGAGCTAGCAAATGCCTTAACCTTTTCGCGCTCGTCCTCAAGCCAAGGCTCAAGCAAGGCCTTGCGTCGGGCATACAATTCCGCAAATCCAAACTCACTGGTAACGCTGTCTGACTCCAGCAATACATATTACGTCTTCTCGACTAATGGATTGTCGACGTCTCCCTACCGATCCAAGAAAAGCAGTCCTAACCAGTAACAGCCTGAGTGTCCTCTTGGGGTAGAAAGCTACGATTCCAACAGGCTTCTCAATTCAGCCCTGACAGTCATGATTCGCGCTAACCACAGATCCGCGTAATCGACCCCATTGCACACACACTTTGACATGCCGCAATAGTTGTTAACACTTGTTAGGATGGGCAAACACTTGGTTTACGGTGTTTTCCTATACTTGGCGAGATCGGATGGTTGCCAGGCTATACCAAACCATCTCAACCAAGGAATCAGCATGTGCCATCTGTTTTGTCCGTACCACGCATTCATGTTTGTAGAATGGACGAGTGTGCGATGCATGTGAAGTCTTACTGGCTGTTCAGCCTATCCGTCACCTTGTTGTCGCTGGTAGCCCACGCCAGCGCTATCACCCCGTGTGGAGACCCTGCCCCGCCAAACCCACTCAGTCTTGGTACAGCCATTGACTTTGCGCTGTGCAACGCGCCGGCCACCCGCATCAGTTGGGCTCAGGCCAGAGCACAACAGGCCATGCTAGATAAAGCACAAGCAGCATTACGACCTGATTTGTCTGCCAGCTTGAACATCACGGGTGATCGAACTGATGGCAAAAACAGCCAGCAGCAACGTGCAACCGTACAATTGGCCTATACCTTGTTTGATTTTGGTCAGCGCGATGCCCGCATCAGCCAAGCCAGCGAATTACTGTCTGCAGCCCAAGCGGCATCAGACAGTACCATTGCCAATCAGTGGCTGAACACGGCTACGGCCTATTTTCAGGTTGGCAAAGTGATTGCACAGATTGATGCTGCCCGCACAACCGAAGCCTCGGCCCAAGCCAACCTGGCTGCTGCAAACCGGCAGCTTGCAGTGGGCACGGCCAGCCCACTGGATGTATTACAGACCAAGGCAGCATTATCACAAGCCGCCCTGGACCGCACCAAAGCGGAAAGTCAGCTGGCGATTGCCAAAGGCAACCTGGCCGTCACCATGGGCATCAGCCCAACGCAGCTGCCAACATTACTGCCTGTATCCGACACTGCTCCCGCCATAATCACCGCTCAACTGGACCAGCTGTTGCAACAGGCCATTCAACAACGGCCGGAAGTCCGCCAAGCGCTCAACAATCTTCACGCCGCCGATGCAGCAATCAAGGCAGCACGTGCCAGCCGCAAACCCAGCTTGTCATTTGGTGCCACAGTCAGCACCAACCGGATGGCCTCGCCTGCCACGCACAGTGACGGTGGTTCATTTGGCCTGACGCTGAGTATCCCATTCGATCTGAGCAGCGCCACGGCCGCCAGCATCCGAGAAGCAGAAGCCCAGCAGACCGCACGCCAAGCGGAATTGGATCGCACCAGACTGAACGCGGAAAGTGATGCCTGGCAGGCATACCACAACCTGCGATCTGCGCTGGATACAGCCCAGGCAGCTGAAGATGTGGTGACACATGCCCGGAAAGCCTACGACGCAGCGCTGGCCCGCTACCAAGCGGGTGTCAGCTCGTTACTGGATGTACTGACCGCACAATCGGCCCGCGCCAATGCCGAACAGCAACACATCACCGCCCGTTTCGACTGGTATACCGCCCGTAGTGCTCTGGCTTATGCGCTAGGCGGCAAGTTGCCGACAGACCCGATCAACTGGACCGTTTCTGGTACGCCTACCCCACCATGAAAACTCGCTCCCTACTCATCACCAGCCTGCTTGGCACTGCGCTGCTGATTGCCATTGGTTTCGTCTTATACCCACGTACCGATCAATCAGTCGAAGCCCGTTACCGTACTCAACCTATCAGCCGTGGCGAATTGATTCAGCTGGCCAGTGCCACTGGCACCTTGAACCCAGTACGAGTGGTGAATGTCGGTACCCAGGTATCTGGCACTGTGCGCAAACTGTATGTGGATTACAACACGCCAGTGAAAGCCGGCCAGATACTGCTGGAACTGGACACCGAGCCATTACTAGCTAAGTTACGACAGAGTCAGGCAGCACTGGCCAGTAATCAGGCCAAGCTGACTTTGGCCAAGGTGAAAAACGACCGCCTGCACAACCTGTTCAAGCAGGAATACATCTCGCGGCAGGAGTTGGATCAGGCCGAAGCGGACCTGGCCACAACACAAGCGGCGCTTGCACAATCGGCCGGTCAAGTCGATACCGATCAATACAACCTGAAGAACGCAGTGATTCGCTCCCCGATAGATGGCGTCGTGATCGATAAAGTGGTCGACGAAGGCCAGACTGTCGCTGCAAGCTTTCAAACACCAACCCTGATCAAGATTGCACAGGATCTGACCCGCATGCAGATCAACGCGCGCTTTGCCGAGGCAGACCTTGGCCGTATTCGTGAAGGGCTGCAGGCTGCTTTCCGGGTCGATGCCTTCCCCAATCAAAGCTACCGTGGCGTGGTCAGGCAAGTCCGCTTGAACCCGACTACCGAGCAGAACGTGGTGACATACGACGTGGTTGTGAATGTGGATAATGCAGACCAGATGCTGTTACCGGGCATGACCGCCTATGTCGATATTGAACTGGGCCGACGAGATCAGGCATTGCGAGTACCCAATGCAGCCTTACGCTTTCGACCCGACGTCGCCGATATGCCACGCCAAGCCAACAATGGCAATGACGGTGCCAATCGGCACGGTAGCCGGGGCAAAGGCAAGCGCCAACCGCAAGTATATGTACTGCGACACGGGGAACTGCAAGCGGTGCCAATCAAGCCAGGTCTGACAGATGGCCGCCAGACCGAAGTCCTGGAGAGCGCGTTGCAAGAAGGTGAGCAAGTGGTACTTGGAACAAATCGGGGAAGCGATCAGCACAGTCGCCCGAACCCCGCCACTCCGATGATGCGGCGGTTCTGATGGCCACCACGGTAATCGACGTCGAACACATCGACAAAACCTACCAGACCGAAGCCGGGCCGATACCGGTACTGCACGGTGTGAACTTTCAGATGCATGCTGGGGAATTCGTCGCCATCATGGGGCCATCCGGCTCTGGCAAGTCGACTTTCATGAACATTCTGGGCTGCCTGGATCAAGCCAGTGGCGGCAATTACCGGTTAACCGGGCGCAACGTCGCCGAGCAGGATGGCGATGCCTTGGCCGCCTTGCGCAACAGTACGTTGGGGTTCGTGTTTCAGGGGTTCAATCTGCTACCACGCGCTACACTGATCGACAACGTTGCCCTGCCCTTGGTGTACGCGGGCATCAGTGGCCCAGTCCGTCGTCAGCGAGCCTTATCCATGCTCGACAAAGTCGGCCTGGCACGCCATGCCAACAGTCGCCCATCACAAATCTCCGGCGGACAACAACAGCGGGTGGCTATCGCCCGTGCATTGATCAATCAACCACGGTTGATCCTGGCAGATGAGCCCACCGGCAATCTGGACACACAGACCAGCAACGAAGTCATGTCATTGTTTTGCGGCCTGAACGATGAAGGAATCAGCATCGTGCTGGTTACCCACGAACCCGACATCGCCCATTTTGCCAAGCGTAGCGTGATCTTTCGCGATGGTTACATTGTTGAAGATGACCCCATCACGCAACGGAGCTGGCCATGCTGATGCCCATGTTGGGAGAAGCCTGGCACGCAATCGGCGCCAATCGTATGCGTACCTTTCTGACCATGCTTGGCATGATGATCGGTGTAGGCGCAGTGGTATTGATGCAGGCGGTAGGTGCTGGCGCCCAAGCGGCAGTACGCAAACAGATCGATTCCATGGGCAGCCACTTGTTCATTGTCTTGGCAGGCAGCCCCAGCAGCGGTGGCGTGCGAATGGGAGGTGGCGCTTCCTCTACCTTGACGGTGGGTGATGCCAAAGCCATCCGCAATTTGCCGGGTGTCAGCACGGCGGCACCCGTCATACCCAGCTCACAGCAGTTGGTTTACGAAGCCAGCAATTGGAACAGCCAGGTGTTTGGCAGCACACCTGATTACCTGAAAGCACGCGACTGGGCGATTGCCAATGGCGATGGCTTTGACGAAAGCGATGTGCAAAGCGGTCGTCGTGTGGCCCTGATTGGTGCCACCGTGGCCGATAACCTGTTTGGTAGCGACGACCCAGTCGGTAAAACACTGCGTATCCGGCAGGCCCCCTTCACAGTCATCGGGGTGTTGGGCCGCAAAGGACAAAGCCTGGATGGCCGCGATCAGGACGATACTGTGATCATCCCATATACCGCCATGCAACGTGCGTTATCAAATTCACGCTTTCGGGATTCAGTAAGGATGATTCTGGTACAAGCCAGCTCAGATCAGGCTATGGCCGGAGTGGAAACGGCCCTGCCCGAATTGTTACGCGACCGCCACCGTATTGGCCCAGAAGCAGACGACGACTTTTTCGTCAACAACCTGACGGCCGTTGCCAATTCCGCAGCGGAAACTGCGCGTACCATGTCATTGCTGTTGGGCGCTATTGCGTCGGTATCGTTGATTGTGGGGGGTATCGGTATCATGAACATCATGCTGGTGTCGGTCACCGAACGAACCCGTGAAATTGGTATTCGCATGGCCATTGGCGCACGACAACGCGATATTCTGATGCAGTTCATGTCAGAGGCACTGATGTTGTCGCTGACAGGTGGGTTGATTGGCGTGGGGCTTGGGCTAAGTGGCGCGTGGATGATCGAACTGATATGGCACGCACAAATTGCGCTAAGTTGGGATGCCGTCGTGATCGCATTTGCCATCTCTGCCAGCACGGGCATCTTCTTCGGTTTTTACCCGGCATTCAAGGCATCACGACTTGATCCTATCGAAGCACTGCGATATCAGTAAATGGCCCTTTCCCAAAATCGCCTCTGAATCAAAGTACCAAAAAACCTCAATAGCCTACCTCGTCAAAATGGCTCTTATTTGACCCGATATCCGGCCAGAACATGCAAACATGGGAAATAGCCATCCAAACCAGTTTGTACGTCAGACTGGAACGAGGCGGCAAATCATACCCACCTTGCAGTGCCCCCGGGATTCAATCTATCCCAGCCCCTTGGTCGCTTAGCCAATTCGACTTCAGGTGATCACCTGAGGCGCGCTCCCTATTATTTCAGCGAAGATGCAGGCCATGTGAACGACGTTGATACGATCAATGTCGGTCCGAATTTCAGCAACAACAGGCCGTACCAATCTGTACGGTGATTTGAGCCGCAACCATGACAAACGCAGTATCCATCAATATTTCCTTTTCCAATCCGACGATTCGGGCTTCTGGGTCCAAACCGTTTTTTCAATTGTGCCCGGACCGGGCTTATCGGATGTACATGCGGCTTGGGCATTCCATGCAACGCATCGGTTTGCATGCCTATGCAGCAGGCTCTTATGCCATTGCTTTCTGTATTGATGAATGCGATGCGCAACCGCTTTATCGCATTACCGAATGCCTGAACGAGCTGGAGAAACTGGCTCATCCGCGCGATGCCTTGCACGCTGTATTCGAGAATTGTCGGCGTTGTGAAATGCTTCACCCGATTTTCGATCGGGCGGAAACACTGCTGGCCCATATGTTGAACCCCATCGTGGTCGACGCTTAGGAACAGAAGATGGACTTGCTGATCTGGAAACTGCTGTCTGTTGTCGGTACCAGCGCATTCGAGTTGTGGGCAGGCTTTCCTCTGGGTCTGTCGATGGATTTACCCCCTTGGCTGATTGGCGCGGCCGCGGCATTGGGGGCATGGCTGGCGGTATTGGCAGTATTGATTGTCAGACAGGTCATACCGCAACGACAGACTAATACACATTCCGACAAACTGGTATACCGACTGGCACGTCGCTATGGCGCCTGCGGATTAGGCTTGCTAGGTGTGATCGCCTTTGGTGCACCACTGGCCATGCTGACTGGATTGGCATTGGGCTTACCAGCCCGCTCGCTGTTTACCTGGCATACCGTCGGAATCGGACTCTGGAGCTTGGTCGGTGTCAGCTTGTTGTCATTGGGCCAGTCGCTTTGACGTCATACCTCGTCGTCACCCATCCAATCAATCTCATGTGGCGCCATGCGCTGACATATGCCCACCACCTTTCCATGACACCTGAACTCAAGGAATCGATATGAGAGCTAGCTGGCTCTTTGCGTCCACCTTTACCTTGGCCGCTTGTAGTGAACCACCACCCGTGCCCAAACCAGTCCCGAAGGTGCTGGTGGAAACCATCAGACAGCAAGCCACCGTCGCTGAATACCAATACAGCGGCGAAATCCGAGGCCGCCATGAAACGCCGTTGGCGTTTCAGGTGGGTGGACAAGTGCTCAGTCGGCACGTGGATGTAGGCAGTCACGTCCAGACCAACCAGTTGTTAATGCGAATCAACCCACGTGATCTGGATTTTGCAACACAGCAACAACAAGCAGCAGTGAAAGCGGCGGAGGCCGATGTCAGATTGGCCGAAAAAGCCATGGCACAGTCACGAGACCTGTTCCAGCAACAGTTCATCAGCCAGGCAGAACTGGATCGCAGCCAAAACACATTTGACCTAGCACGCGCCCGCGCTTCACAGACCCAGGCTGCCGCAGCGGTCAGCCAGAATCAACGTAACTACGCCAGCCTGACAGCGCAGCATGCCGGTGTGATTGCGGAATTGACGATCGAGCCTGGCCAGATCGTACAAGCCGGCCAGCCTGTTGCAGTACTGGTGCGTGATGGCGAACGCGAGGTCGAAATCAGTGTTCCTGAGCAACGCCTGAACGAGTTCCGCAGTATCCAGCGACATGATGTGGAAATCTGGGCCTTACCGGGCCTGCAACTGCAAGCCACATTGCGTGAATTGGCCCCCAATGCCGATAAAACCAGTCGTACCTACAAAGCACGCCTGACGTTGGTGGATGCACCTGACACCATCCAATTAGGAATGACAGCCAAAGTCCGGTCACAGCAAGCCGTCACACCCCATATCAACATTCCAACCAGTGCCCTGTATCAAGGTGGAAGTGTCATGGGCGTCTGGTGCGTGGATGCGGGCAAAGTGCATTTCAAACCTGTGGTACTGGGGGCGGTGAACAATCAACGTGTTACGGTATTGGTGGGCCTGCGGCCTGGGGAGCGCATCGTCACCACTGGCGTACAAAAGCTGGCGGAAGGCATGGATGTCCGCATTGAGGAAGCCCGGTCATGAAAACAGGATTCAACCTGACCGAATGGACGCTGAAACATCAGCAACTGGCCTGGTTCTTCATGATACTGACACTTCTGGCAGGCTTATTCGCCTACCAGCGACTGGGGCGCGCAGAAGATCCCGATTACACCATTCGCGATATGGTTGTCACGTTGTATTGGCCCGGTGCGACTGCACAGGAGATGGAACAGCAAATTGCCGATCGCGTCGAAAAGAAGCTACAGGAGACCCCAAGCCTGGACATGATTCGCAGCTATTCGATGCCTGGGCAATCGGTCATTTTTGTTACCCTGCGCGATTCCGTCAATGGCAGTGCCGTACGCGATACCTGGGTCAAGGTACGCAATTCAGTGGGTGATATTCGTCATACCCTGCCGGATGGTGTGGTTGGCCCATTCTTCAATGACCGTTTCGACGATACCTTTGGCTCGGTCTATGCTTTCACTGCCAATGACTTATCCTATGCCCAATTGCAGCAGTATGTGAATGCTGCTCGACAAACGTTGCTTGGACTGCGTTATGTCGCCAAAGTGGAAATCGTGGGTCAGCAAAACGAACGCATCTATGTGGAAGGCAGTAGCACTAAACTGGCACAGCTGGGCTTGGATCCACAACTGATCTTGCAAGCGCTGAAATCGCAAAATGCGGTAAAGGATGCTGGCATGATGGAAACAGGTACCGACAATATCCAGATCCGGCTATCAGGCACTTTCGACAAACTTGAGCAGATCCGCAATCTGGGGATACAGGCCGGTAACCGCACCTTTCGCCTAGGTGACATTGCCACGGTACAACGTGGCTACGCCGAACCCTTCGATACCCGTATGTTTTACAACGGCAGGCCAGCAATCGGCTTGGCGGTATCCATGGAAAAAGGTGGTGATGTCTTGAAACTAGGCGACAACCTGAATCAGGCCATCACACAAATCCGACAGGAACTGCCGATGGGTGTCGCCTTGAATCAAGTTTCCGATCAGCCCAAAGTGGTCAAGGCGGCGATTGGCGAATTCATGAAAACGCTGATTGAAGCGGTGGTGATCGTACTGGCAGTCAGTTTTGTCAGCCTGGGGCGACGGGCCGGCGTTGTGGTGGCACTATCGATTCCGCTGGTGTTATGTGCTGTTTTCCTGGCAATGCAGGCACTACATATTGATCTGCACAAGATCTCACTGGGTGCGTTGATCATTGCCCTAGGATTGTTGGTGGACGATGCCATTATTGCAGTCGAGATGATGGAGCTGAAACTTAGCCAAGGCTGGGACAAACTGAAAGCAGCCAGTTATGCCTATTCCGCCACGGCCTTTCCCATGTTGACCGGCACCTTGATCACTGCTGCCGGGTTTCTACCAGTTGGCTTGTCTGTGGGTGGGGCCTCCGAGTACACCGGCGCCATTTTCTGGGTAGTCACGATAGCATTGCTTGTTTCGTGGGTCATTGCGGTCACAGCAACCCCGCTATTGGGTTTTCATTTGCTGCAGAATCATTCTGGCCATGTCGCTGACAACGCCATCAAACCATCACGTTTCAACCGGCTGTTTACCCAATTGCTATCTTGGTGTTTGCGCCATAAATGGATGACGTTGACGATCACACTAGTAGCCTTCCTGGGCGCATTGGCGTTAGACCCATGGGTAAAGAAGGAGTTTTTCCCTGCCTCCACCCGGCCTGAGCTGATCGTGGACTTGACCTTACCAGAAGGCGCATCGTTGCTGCAAACCCAGGCGGTTGTCGACCGTTTCTCCCATACCTTGCAGGGTGATCCACGCATCGTCAATTTCGTCAGTTACGTTGGCGCCAGCTCTCCGCGTTTTGTACTGGTGATGGATCAGAATCTGGGCGCCAGCAATTTTGCTCAATTTATTATCCTGGCCAAAGATGCCGTCGCTCGCGATGCATTACGGCAATCGGTTGAGCAGATCTTTGCACGACAGTTCGAAAATGTCCGCGCTCGCGCACGTATTCTACCCAATGGGCCACCCTCACCCTATCCAGTCATGCTGCGGGTTCACGGGCCACAGCATGAACAAGTGGTGAAGATCGCAGAGCAAGTCGCACAGGTGATGCGTCGCCACCCGGATGCTGGTGAGGTTCATTTGGACTGGCATCAGAAAAGCAAGGCACTCCGGCTTGAGGTGGATCAGGATAAAGCACGGGCCCTGGGTATAGATCCAGAAGAACTGGCGACAGGCATCCGGGCACTAATCACCGGTCTGCCTATTTCCCAGTTTCGGGAAGCGGATAAACTGATTGATGTCATCGTTCGGCTTGATCATGCGGACCGAACCAACTTGGCACACATCGAAGCACTACCCATTCATCTGGGTAATGGCCGCTTTGTCCCATTGGCCCAAGTGGCCAAGGTCAGCCTGGACATGGAACATGGCCTGATCTGGCGCCGCAATCGACAGCCCAATATTACGGTACAGGCCAGTGTGTTGGGGAATGCCAAGGGTAACGATGTGACACTGGCAATCTATGACAATCTGGCCGGGCTACGTGCCAAATTACCCGCAAGCTACCATATTGAAATAGCGGGTGATGCGGAAGAAAGTGCCAAATCTGCGGAACAATTGGTGGCGCAGCTACCGGCCATGTTGGTCGCGATCATGATCCTGCTAATGCTGCAACTGCAAAGTATCGGCAGAACAATGCTGGTATTGCTGACCGCGCCGTTGGGCATGATTGGGGTCAATACCTTCCTGATCCTGTTCAATCAACCAATGGGGTTTGTTGCACAGTTAGGGGTCATCGCACTGGCCGGTATGATCATGCGAAATTCGGTGATCCTGATCGATCAAATAGAAAAACAGATTGCAAGCGGCCAAAACGCGTGGCAAGCCATCATCGATTCTGCCTTGTTGCGCTTTCGTCCGATCATGCTGACTGCTGCTGCGGCAATGCTGGGGATGATCCCCTTGACCCGATCTGCTTTCTGGGGGCCCATGGCGGTAGCCATCATGGGTGGTTTACTGGTCGCCACGGCCTTGACACTGCTGTCACTGCCTGCGATGTACGCGGCTTGGTATCGAGTTGTTGAGCCCGATGACCGGCAACCTTGATTCTGTTCGTCATCCAAGCGCACACCATCCTACGGACAGTGGGATGGTGTTTTACGTTCACTGCTTCCGCAAAAGGTTGCCACTCCCATGCTTCCTGCCCGTTTGCCGCTACCACGCTATCGCCATTCGCTTGTTGCCAAGCTGTTGCTGTTGCTTTGCGGTGCCATTGGGTTGGTATGGAGCCTCAACGAAACCGCCGCCTATTACTATTACTATCGTGAAGCCTACCAATACGGTACCGACAAGCTAATACAACAGGCGAAAGCGATTGCTGATGCTGAAAACCGCCGTGATCGACAAGCTGAATCCAACGTCCAAACCTTGTTGACCCGGTGGCAGCAGATCCTTGCTGTACCACAGGGTGCGCCATCGAATCCGCAAAGCAAACGGCTGCTCGCCCCCGGTCAAGTGGACACACCCAATCAGTCGGTCAGTGCTGCTTACGCCTTACTGGAACAATATAGCTTAGGAGGGTTTGGCGAGTATCTGGACAGTTTCGTCATCTTGCCCGGGCAAGGTGTAATCCTGCACCCACCTACCACGGCAGGTAGTCGTTATCCGGACCAACGGCAGGCAACGCTACAGACCTTATTGCAGATACCGGAAAGCAACAGCCTACGCTGGGGACCGCCCGAATTCGACCCA
This sequence comes from Chitinivorax sp. B, assembly GCF_005503445.1. Classification (NCBI taxonomy): domain Bacteria; kingdom Pseudomonadati; phylum Pseudomonadota; class Betaproteobacteria; genus Chitinivorax; species Chitinivorax sp. B. The sequence continues at coordinate 40,798 of NZ_SCOH01000010.1, forward strand.
CAAGTCGGTTGGCACCGATCGGTGGCTGCTGTCGATGCCCAAAGTGGTGCCATAGTAGGGCTGACCTACCGCATGGATGACCTGGTGGCGACCAAGCTGATGTATGTGGAACCGGAGGCCATGCTGATTCAAAACAGTTCCGGTGCTTGGTGGCCATATTCTTCGCAAATCTTGCCACGGGATGTGGTGACACAACTGAAGCCTGCTTTACCAGATTGTACCCAACCCGCCTTGACAGAGATTGGTCAACACATTGTGGTATGCGCTCCCATCCATCGTCAGCAAAGCCAACTGCTGATGGTGTATTCCGTAGATCGACTTCGCCAGGAAATCCTGCAACCGATGACCGGCTGGCTACCGATCACACTGGCTGTTACCCTGGGTCTGGTGGGTTTGATGTATGCCATTTTGCGTCGTTATCTGTCACGTCCGCTAAAGCATTTTGTCACGGTGATTGATGGCATGGCACCCACTAATCTCAAGCCGCGTCTGCCAGAGGGGCGCGACGACGAGTTGGGCCGTATTGCACGTGCCTACAACGGCTTACTGTCCACCATTACCGCTCACTATGAAACGCTGGAAAACAGAGTCAACGAACGTACCCGGGAGTTGGATCAAGCTAAGCAACGGGCAGAAGTTGCCAACCAACGCAAGAGCGAACACATCACCAGTATCAGTCATGAAATCCGTACACCACTGAATGGCATCGTAGGTGCATTGGGTCTGTTACAACATGCTGCACTGACTACCGACCAGCACGATCTGGTAGATACGGCTATGAAGTGCTCAGGTTATTTATTGGGCATCATCAATAACTTGCTTGATTTTTCTCGAATCGAAGCTGGGCAGATGGCCTTGTCAATTGAACCGACACCACTGTTACCACTGCTGGACCAGGCCATGTTGACCATCCACCTGCGAGCCAGAGATCAAGGATTGACACTCAAAACGCTTGTCGATGCTAATGTGCCACTGGATGTACCATTGGATGCGCTTCGAGTGCGGCAAATCCTGATCAATCTGCTAGGCAATGCAGTCAAATTCACCGAAGCAGGTCATATCTATCTGCGGGTATCGGCAGACAGCGACAACCTTTACATTGTTGTAGAGGATTCCGGCCCAGGGATCCCTGTATCACACCATGCTCGGATCTTCGAGCCGTTTGTACAGGTTGCGCCACATCAGAATGGATCGGGTCTGGGACTGGCCATTGCCACCAGCCTGGCCCAACTGATGGATGGCGCCATTACCCTGGATTCTCAGCCAGGCCATGGCGCCCGCTTCACCTTCAGTTTGCCGTTGCGTCATTTGACAGCGGCCCCATTACCTTTTGCTGGCCCTGTGGCAGCCCCTGCCAACTTGCACCCACAGCTGAAAAAATGGGGGCTCGCCCCCTCCCTTTCCGCAACAGGCCCGCTGGCTGCACCGGAGCTGGTGTTCCTACCAGGCCGCCTTTGGCATAGATTGATCGGTCTGTCAGTCGATGACACCAGCGATGGTGATACCAATCTGGCACCACCCTCTCCTTGGGCACTAAAAATACTGCTAGTGGATGACGTTGCCACCAACCGCGATATCGTTGGCAAGATGTTGCAGTACTTGGGGCATGAGGTAATCGCAGTCGATAGTGGCCTTGCTGCACTCGCAGCGGGTACAACACAAGCATTCGACCTGGTGTTGATGGATGTGCGGATGCCAGACATGGATGGCTTGGAAACCACTAGACGCTGGCGCGACCCGGCTTCCGATCAGTTCGACAGCCAATGCCCAATCTTTGCACTGAGCGCAAATGCCCAACCGGGAGAGCGGGAACGAGTACGCAGTGCAGGTATGGACGAATATCTGGCCAAGCCGGTTACCATGCTACAGCTGGCTCAAGCCCTGGATCAGGCAGCGACCATGCAGCTGCGCCGAGGGATCACACCCTCAGCCAGTCAGCGCCTAAATCAGCCCATGCTCTCAGTAGCAAATGCAGCGACACATCATCGAATCATTGACGAGCTACGGATACTGTACGCATCGGTAATTCAGTGTTTTGAAGCGCAGGATACAGCCCGATTGGCAGATGCGCTGCATGCACTTAAAGGATGCGCCGGACAGGCTGGTCTGGATGAAATTTGGCAAACCACTGCTCGGCTTGAGTATGATCTGGATGAGTCTGGTTTACCAAACGACCATCGGATCAATGATCTGGGTAGCTTGATCGAACAGCAAGCTCGTTGATGGCACGCCCTCACAACAAACCCAAGCGCTGTGCCCAGCCGACCAGCTCAGTCGCATTGTGTACATCCAATTTACGCATTAGGTTCAATCGGTGGGTTTCGACTGTTTTCAGACTGATTGACAGGCACTCGGCAATGTCTTTATTGCGATTGCCTTCGGCCACCAGTTTCAAGACCTGTCGCTCACGCAAGGTCAAGGTATCCGCTTCGCGACTGCCCCGTTCTTTCTGCAGTTGATCAACAGCCAGTGATGGGTCGATAAACGACCGTCCGATCTGTACTGTCTGCAAGGCAGCCAGTAAGGTCTGCTGAGGGCTCTTCTTCAGTACATACCCATTGGCCCCTGCCTGTAAGGCTTCCTGTGCTTTATGTTCCGCCGAATTGGCCGTGATGACCACGATCAGCAATGCCGGCCAACGTTTTTTCAACTGGGTGATGATATCGATACCATCCATTCCTGGCAGACCAAGATCCAACAGAATCAAGTCTGGCAAATAATCCTGACAAGCCTTGTAGACTTGCAAGCCATCCTCCACCTGCCCAACTACTTCGTACTGCGAAAAGGGGCGCAACAGGTTTTTGATGCCTTCAATCAGCAAGGCATGATCTTCGACAATTAATACACGCATGGATGGTCTGTGCGGATTCATAAGTCATTCACTTGGAAATTTCAGGTTATCACCTGATGTAGCCGCAACTCTTGGTCGCCAATAATTCACCCCACATACAACAACCTATCGGCCTCGCATAGCATCGCGGCACGGGCAAATCATATTCACACATGCGGAATGACAACTCAATACTGATTCACCCGAGCAGGCTACTCAATCGCTTGCAACGCTCATTCATCCCTTACCAAGAAAAAGTCATGCGGTGTTTATCCCATTCTACTCGCCTGGCGACGTATACAGCGCCAGAGCATAACCTTACACATTTGGCCAATGGCATTGGCGGGACAGGTGCCGCGTTGTGGCACACCAATGGCGCACTCGTTCATCGGGACAGGCAACAACGATGAAAACAACCGCTACGCGACACAATCAAGCACTTTGCAGCCTATGTTGCTTACTGGCCACCACAACTGCCTGGTCTGGCGACCTGTTGTCCGCCTACCGCGACGCTCTGAAATACGATTCACAGCTGGCTGCCGCCCGTTACAGTATGGAAGCTGGCAAAGAAGGAGCTGTGCAAGGGCGTTCGCAATTGTTGCCACAGGTGGAAGCATCAGCTGAGGGTAGTCGCAGTTGGATACATTATGTTCCGGGAAATAATGTTCCTGGTCAGCTTGAAACCAAGGACAGTAACGGCAATAAATATGATGGTGCAATCAGTGCCCAGCAGCCTATTTTCCGTGCACAAAACCTGACGACCTATGAACAAGGCAAGTTGGGCGCGCAAGCTTCGGAGCTGCAATACCATATCGCCGAACAGCAATTGATGCTGCGTGTTGCCAAAGCTTATTTTGATGTATTGCAAGCTCGCGATGCTGTCACTGTTGCTGCATCCCAAAAAGAAGCGTTCTTCGAGCAGTTGGCACAAGCGAAGAAGCGTTTCCAAGTTGGTGTCGCGACGATTACCGATACCTATGAAGCACAATCCCGTTTTGATGCCACCAACGCACAGGAAATTGCTGCCCGTAACGATCTGGAAGTGAAGACCAATGCCCTGCGCCAACTGACGGGCACCAATCAGGATTGGATTGCGTCGCTGAACAGCAAAATGAAGCCAAGCCAGCCTGAACCAAAGGATCTGAATGTTTGGCAGGACATGGCAACCAGTGGCAACTTGGTATTGCGGGCTCAGCAATTGAACGAGCAAGTGGCAAAGTACGAAGTACAAAAAAATCGTCAGGCCCATTTGCCAACGCTGGACTTGGTTGGCCGGGTTGGCAAAACCTGGGATCAGGTCGGTGCGCGTAACGGTGGTACTGATCAAACCCGCGTAGCGTCAGTCGGTTTGCAGCTGAATGTGCCGATCTATGCCGGTGGTGTATTGGATTCAAAAGTGCGCGAAGCCGCTGCCAATTATGAAAAGACCAAGCAGGATGTATTGACCACGCGTCGTAGTGTGGAACAGGACACCAAGTCTGCTTTCCTGGGGGTCACCAGTGGTGCGGCGCAAGTTCAAGCACTGGAGCAAGCCCTGGTATCGGCACAGAGCCAATTGGATGCAACCAGGACTGGGCAACAGATTGGGGTGCGGACCAACGTGGATGTGTTGAACGCTCAGCAACAGTATTACCAAATCTATTCCAATTTGCTGCAAGCTCGATATGGCTATTTGCTGGCCAAGCTGAATCTGGCGTTCCAAGCAGGCCAATTGTCTGATACGGATCTGGCAGAGGTTAACCATCTCTTGGTCAGGCCATAAGGGACAGCCACAACAGCACAATATCCACAAAAAAATAGCAACCCGTATCACCGGGTTGCCATATTGTGCCGTTAAGGAATCAAGCGATTCACATCAAGGCTTGGGTGTGGTGTAAGTACCAGACAGATTGTAGACCGATGCTTCGTAGCCACGCACCATGAGGTAAACATCACTGGTGGTCGGTACATTCACATTGCATGTCTCGGTACTACCTGTCTTGTACGGACGGCAGTTGTATTGCGTGGTGGTGGGCGCTGCACCGATCCGGACGTAGAGATCTGCATCACCTGTACCAGTAATACTGGATTTGAAGGTGCTGCCACCCAGTGTCTTGAACGGGCCATAAGATTTGATAGCGCCTTTGGTCAGGCTGACATTCTGGTCTGAAATGGTTTTAACTTCACCGCCACCACCGCCATCCCCATCGCTACCTAATTCAACCGCATAGGCCAACCCCAGTTTGGCAAACTTCAGCGCATGCAACGCCTGATCACCCATATTGGCCAGCGTATCGTTAGTCGTGTGGATGTTCTTGTTACTACCACTGAACGATGACTCGAACGGCAGCGATGCAGGGAAACCCTGGTTGTACCAGGATGCATGATCCGAGCACCCGTAACCACAACGATCGGAACCGATACGCAAGGTAGGCAGGTAGGCCTTGATCAGGTTTTCAAGGAAAGTGTTCTGCTGGGCATCGGTATAATCGGTGAAGATGTAGATGTCTGCGTCCGACCCCTTGAAGTTGGTCATATCAAGTTGCATGACACCGACTACATTCACACCATCTGCCTTGTACCTGGCCGCAATGTCTTTCGAACCACGCAGGCCGACTTCTTCTGCGGCATAAGCCATGAAAGAGATGGTGCGTTTCGGTTTGTAGTTATTGGCCATCATCACACGAATCACTTCCGTCATGCTGGCGATACCGGATGCATCGTCATCCGCACCTGGGGCGCGGGTATTTTCACCTGTGCCATTCAAGTTGATGGAGTCCTGGTGGCCACCCAGCACCACCACTTCACTCGCCATTTGCGGGTCGGAACCCTTGATGGTCATGATCACCGACTTCTGCAGCCAGCTATGGCTGAAGGTTTCCACCGTCACGTCCGTACGTGAGCCCGCCAGTTGCTTCCATTTGTTGAGGATGTAGTTCGAGCCCTTTACGCCGCCCTGGGTCTGGTAGTAACGATTCACAATGGCTGACAGGTCGCTGATCGTGGTGTAGATCGGCGCATCCTGCATCTGATTCAGCATGGGCGTCACAATGGCTTGATTGTCGATCTTGTAGCTGGGACGAGCCGTCAAAGCCATCACTGGCGTGCTCAATGAAGCGCGGGCCTCTTCCAGTGTGTTATGTGTAATGAAGCCACCACAACGGCGCATGAACATGTGCACCATGCCACCCATCGCACCCAGCTTCTCTTCATCCACTTCGATGACATGTACGGTTTCGTGCGGGATCGTCTTCATACCGGCCATCGGTTGAAGGCTGGTAGGAACAGTACTTTTCTCGATCAGTTTGATGTCGCTGTCCACGAAGCGCTGGAAGAGTTGATAGCCATCACTACCCACGGTAACGAATACCTTTTTGGAGGCCGGTGCCGGGTCGGCAGCATAGCTCACCCCAACTAGACTCAAGCCAAGCAACGCAGCACTAATGCAACTTAGTTTCATTTATCGTTCTCCATAAAATCACAATGGCGCGACCTGTCAGGCCGCGCCATCTTTCTCCTGGCGGATCAGTCCGCCGTGTTTTTACGCTACGTTCTGATTACTGTGCCTGAGCCACGAGCGATACACCGCTGTAGGCTGTATAGGCACGAATCATGACGTAGTACGTTCCCACCTTGGGTGATGCCACTTTGACGGTTTCATTGTTACCGTTCAGGTATGGGCGGTAGTCATACGCAGTTGTTGTCGGACGCTGACCATAACGGACATAGATATCCGCATCGCCGGTACCACCGGAGATTTTGAAGGTCAGTGCGGTCATGCCTTGCTTGAAGTCAAATTTGTAATAATCCATCTTGCCGCGAGCGGCAGCCAAGCCCGTGACTGGTACGCCGTTCTTCAGCTCTTTGTCGTCGGTCGGTGGCACACCTTCGCATGACACGCCGACCACCTTGAATGCGTTCTTCACGTCATCCACGCTGTAACCGCGCCCTGTTGCAGCTTTTTGAACACCGCATGCGCCATTGCTGTAATCAGAAGTGCTGTTCCAGTACAGCATGTTGGCATCCACGAAGACTTCAAAAGCTTTGCGCACGCCCCATCCGGTCGTCTTGGCCAAGGTGTAGAACGCCTTGTTGTAGACACCACTGGAATAATGCACATCCAGGCCATCGTAGTAGTCCTTGGCATGGCCGATGGAGTTGCCGTCCTTGGTGGGGTCATCCATGTAACGCAACGCGCCGCTACCCTTGTAGATATCTGCCCCTACCAGGAAATCGTTATTGCCTCGCGAGAAGAACTCAGCTGCTTCGCCGGCGATATCGGAGAACGCTTCGTTGATACCACCTGATTGGCCGGAATACTGCAGATTCGAGTTCTGCTGTGTGAAGCCATGGCTCACTTCATGCGCAACGACATCCAGCGATACCAGCGGATGGAAGGTATTCTTACCATCGCCAAAGGCCATACCGGTACCATTCCAGAAGGCGTTCTCATAGCCATTGCCATAATGCACCCACAGATAAAGCTTACTGGTCAGTGGGCTCTTGTTGAACCACGCCTTGTACAGATCGAATACCACATTACCGAAATAGTGAGCGTCATTCAGTGGCGAGTAAGCACCGTTGATTTCTTTCACAGTATTGCGTGGGCACGCAAACTGATACGGCGTTTTGGACGAGGTGCTGGAGCCATGATTGAGGTTGACTGTCACCACGTTGCCGCTATCCATTGCGCAATTATCAGTCACCTTCAAAAAGCCATACTTATCGCCGTACTCATATTTGCCGATCTTCGCATTGCCGCCAGGGCCCGTTGCATCCTTGTGAGCCAAACCTTCCCAGAACTCAACAATGTTGCCATTCAGCGCATCCACAAAAGCATGAGGTCGACGCGGGTTACTTGAAGCCTCAAAATACGAGACCAGATAAACCAGACGTGCATTGTTGTTTTTGTCTAGGCGAATCATCAGCTCGGATTGCTCATTCTCCAGTTTGCTGACAACAGCAGTCGCTGCCTTCAACTTGAGCTGAGCCAACGCTTGTTCCGGTGTCAGAGTTGGTTTAATGGTCGGTATATCCAGCTCGATGTTCTGGATCAACTCACCGCTCATTTCTTCCGCTACCAGCGAATTAGTCGCCGATTTACGCTCTACTACCGATTGGCCCCAAATTGGCAAACCTTGGTAACGTTGCTCATAACGGGTCACCACTTTGCCATTCGGCAGTACAGCAGTTCTGACTGCTTTCAGGTCGGTGCCTGCGGCACCCAGCATTTGCTGCATCCCACCAGCAACACCTGTTGTTTTCTTAGCCTCGATCAATTTGCTTACATCGACCCGATCAGCTGCCGAGGCTGTTGCAGATAATGCGAACAACACGGCAACTGCTGCGGGACGTACTGCCCAATTGAAGGATCGCTTCATTGGTTTTCTCCAGTTTTAGCGTTGATATGAACTGCTCTCTCTCACTGCAAAAATCCCGTGGGCATTACTTAGTAACAACACATAACGCCGTCACGAGAACTTCACGGTAGCCGGCCATTCATCAGTCCGCAAGCGGAAAAATACGCTAAGTGGGTAAACCAATAATATACATTAAATGACATATGCCATTTTTCACAATTCGCGCCTGTTCATTGCCTGCAATGCGTTTGCTGTAGCGGATGTCGCAAATGGCGAAATAGCGGATATGCACAATTAGAGAAAAAATGAAAATAACAAAAATTTCGGCCTATTCACGCAATCATGCTGCACAGTAAAAGTCATTATTGCTTAATAATTGTGCAGCAAACTGGATTTCGTATAATCAGAATTAACGACAATACTTGCGCAAGCCGGTACAAAATGTCAATAGCATACCCTTGAATTCCGCCTAAGTGGCCCCAGCTTGAAGATATCCAGTCAGTAAGGCCAATGTCATGTGGGAACGAATTCGCCAATATCGGCGTAACAAGATCATCAACGAATCCGTGCTACCGGAAAGCCTGTGGCAGTCGGTGTTGATGCGCCCATTGTTCACCGGGCTGCAGCCTGACGAACGGCAGCACTTGAAAGAAAGGGTGATCTGGTTCTTGCATGAAAAAGCGGTATTTGGTGTCGGCGATTATCAATTGTCCGATCATCAGAAATTGACCATTGCCGCCCAAGCGTGCTTACCCATCATGAATCTGGATATCGACAGCTATCACGATTGGAAAACCGTGGTGGTTTACCCTACTGCATTTGTTACCCGTGACCCGGTACCAGACGCCATCGGGCTGGTACATGAAGATGCCCAGGTGCTTGCAGGTCAGGCACGCCATGATGGGCCGGTACTGCTCTCCTGGCCAGACAGTCGGGCAGCACCGGAACTGGACGGCCGTAATGTCGTGATCCATGAATTTGCCCATAAGCTGGATATGCGCAATGGTCGCGCAAACGGTTTTCCTCCGCTGCACAAAGGAATGAGCGAATCAGCCTGGACACGACATTGGAAATGCGCTTACCTGGATTTCTGCGGCCGCCTGAACACCGATGATGCCCCTGCGATCGACGATTACGCCGCCACGAATCCTGCGGAATTTTTCGCAGTACTGACCGAAGTGTTCTTTGAAACACCAGACGTCATTGCGGATACCTATCCTGCTGTTTATGACCAGTTGCAGCAGTTCTATAAGCAAAATACTCTGGCTCGCTTGCCACGACAGCTACCACCACAATGGGCAACGGGCCATTGAACGGAAACCATGATTTGGATACCGCCGATTGCCTTGTCAGAATCGTTTTCGCACGGTCACACCAGCTGCATCAATCTTCAACCCTGCAGTGACCCGTTCGCCAGCATAAGGGTTGTAGACCACATTCAACAGATTGGTGCAATTGAGTTTGCAACTGGTATTCGGTTCAGCGGTGTGACGGGTTTTCATCATCGACATGGTCGCATCGATCACCGTGTCTTTATCCACCATGAAACCCACGCCGATTCCCCACAACATCGCATCAGTCAACGGGCCAATGGTATCGAAGGCTTCCGGCCCGATCGAGCTACGGCGATATTCTCCACCCAGTCTCAACTGGAGGCGGCGTGTCACATCAACCTGTAAGCCCAATCCACCACTCCAGACACTTTTGGCCTTGAAAGGCATCTCCAACTTGCTGGCATCTGGATAACCAAATAACCGGGCCATTTGCAAGGCTGCCAGCTCGGTATCGAAATCGAAGGTCAACTTGTCCCATTTCCCCCAGTCAGTCCAGCTGGCATCTGCATTCAGTTGAATGCGTCCAAGCTTGAACTTGGTCCCGATCTGGAAATGGGCCGGGTTGGTCAATGACAGCGTAACGTTACCTTCCTCTTTCTCCGGAATTGATGTTGGCTGCGCCAAAGAAGTCAGGATGATCGGTCCAAGCGCCGAATTGCTGACACCACGGATGAATTCTCGAATGTTCGGATCATAGGTAATCTTATAGGTACCCGTCATACGCATCCGACTTTCCGTCGAATACACCATCCCCAGTGAGAACCAGTCTGTCGGTTCCCAAAGCGTACCGATGGTAATGGTCGGATCTGCCGGTACAGTCACCTGAAAGTTCAGATTGGCAATCTTGCGAAATGGGTCCATCCGCCCTTTGTTACATAACCCGAACAGCACCGTATCGATCGGGTTGCCCCCTTCGGGGCATAGGGCTTTTTGCAGTTGGCCAACCAGAGCAATCAGCTGATTGGGCGCACGAAAATCCGTATCAATAGCCACTGCATGATGTGCCAACGAAGTCGTCAAACCAAACGACCAAGCATCGTTGACCTTATAACCCATCGATGGCACGAAGTAATTGAATCGCTGCAGTACAACAGTTCGACCACCAAATCTCGCCGGTTCATCATCACCGCGCCGCGAACGATCAAAGGTGATGAATTGAGACGCGTATGGCATGAAAGCATAGGTAAAGCGCGATTCCGGATCATTGTAGGAATATCCGCTCAGTGGTGCAGGAATGAGCGGTAGATTGGGGCGCGACAAGCCACGACCCGGAATATAAATCGCATGCTGATCTGACGTACTGCGCGTACCCAATACCGGGTCTTCCTTGAAGCCAAAGATCCCTTCCCAGTTTTCCGGTGCTTCAAATTCAGCAGAGTTACGGATGCGCGCCAGTAGAATGGTCAGATCATGGTGTTTGCCTTTCAGCTTGGTGAGCGCTGCCGGGTTGTAATGCACCGCCTCAATGCCGCCAGGATCCGCCGTCACCGCATTACCCAACGACATCGCACGAATGCTGACACCAACATTTTCGCTAAGCGCCGCCCAGGATAGACTGGGCATGGCCAACAGTGCAGATGCCGCCCAAGACAGGCAGGCAGGCCCGAGTATTGCCCGCTGTCTGACACAATCCTGGCCAGCCATTTTTTCCAGCCCAGCACGGGCATGTCGCCATCGCGATGCAATCGAGCACAGAGACATGAGCTGATGCCCCGATCAGAAGCTGAGTGGCAGATTGAGACCCATCTGGAAATCGGGTGACTCGTTGGTCATCCCAATCCCTACGTTGAAACCCAGCGTATATTTTGGATCCAGCCGCCAGGACAAACCAAAATTAAGCGTGCCAGAGGTTTCCATATCCAGCTTGATCGAGGTGCCATCATTGAAAGTCAGCACGGATTCCTTGTTCCACGACAAGGAAGTAGACACATTCAAGGCCACATCGTAAGACAGTGCGTAACCAAAGCCTGCACCAAAAGAGATTGAATTGCCCGGCTTGACCGCGGTGATACGACGGTTTTCATTCCCGCGAACCTGATTCAGCCCAGTCTTCTTGAAACTCATGCCATAACCAAACGAACCATACAGCACCACAGGGTCGATAACTTTCGACACATTGCCGCTGAATGAGGCCCCCCAGGTGCCACTACCGGTGGACAGTTCCTTACCCGCCACAATTTCATATGGACTGATCCCGGTCGGCATACGCAGTGAGCCATTCAGGGTCAACGATGGCCAGCGCCTGGACACCTCCAGCGGCTGCCAACGCACACTGGCGCTCATGTCACCCAGCCCAAATGCCCAACGCTTCAAGCCTTGTGAAGAGTCATATTTGTATACCAATGGCAGCGAGGTACCCACGGTCAGATTGTTCCGCAGGCCATAATCCATGGTGATGGTGTTGGTGACGGTATGCGTGGCATCCCGTTCGATCTGGAAACGAGTCAACGTAACCTGATTCTGTGCATTGCTACCCAAGGCGTAGTCGATACGATCAGCGCTGATGTAGCTGTAATTCACGTCATAGCTGAAGTCAAAAGCACCCTTTTTCAGCAGGGTGTAATTCTTCTCGGTTTTCTGCAAAACCTCTTCGGCCAATTGCTTGTTGTCGACATCACCTTCCTGCTTGGCCAGAGCTTGTCTGGCTGCATCCGATGAATCCTTGGCAGGTGCCGCCGAACCAACTTTGGGGGTAACCGTCGGCACTACTGGTTTCACCTCGGTTACCACGGCCTGTGGCGCAGATACCGGTGCAGGCAGAGGTTCTGCCACGACGGACACTGCTTCACCACCTTTAGCCACGGTAGCTGCCACTTGAGCTGCCGGTAACTCATGAACTGGCTTGGCTTTTTTGCTCCCACCAGGTTCCTGTACCGCATTGACACCAAGTGGCATCCGCTTGACCGTTACCGATTCAACCAGATCGGCAGCCATGACCACCCCTTGCATTCCCCCCAACAGCGCCACAATCAGCGCAATGCCATTCTTTTTCACTGATAACGCCCCACATCTTGTCATTTCGGTGACCGCACATAGCGGCACACCCCGGTCGTCTTCATACGCCGTGAACATGTGGATTGTCATGATCAAGCCGCAAATTGCAGCTTGCCATGGCCCACTCCTCTCTTCTTTGGTTTCTCAGCGACATTGGCTGAAAATAATTATGTTTCAATAACAATCAATTAAAAAAAGATTAAATATAAATAGTTTGGCGATATGACAAATTATTTTTCCATATTACCTTATATCCAGCTTATTTTGATTTGTAATAAGTGGTGCCACCCGCTGCCTTATCCAACTTCTGATCCATGGGTACATTGAAAGCTGGCAATCTCGCCAGCACTGCGCCACGTACACGGTCTTCATCCATATAGCGCAAATCGTTGTCTGTTAATTCCAGTCGGTTTTCTATCTCTGCTCCATCTTTGGAATAAATCAAAAACAAAACATTTCCATCCCACAGATTGGAAAATTCCCTAGCTGTAAAGCTGATCTTACCCATAGCTGGGTCGGCAAGGAAAACATGCCCATCTCTCACTTCACGGAATACGACAAAATGCTTGAAACCTGCATATTGAATACCAACAATCGCAGGTTGACGTAAATCCATCAAATCTGTCAGTTCAGCCTTGAAACCAGCACTTTTATAGCCAAGTGATGCAACATAGCGCTTCATATCCAACAATGAAAAACCACGCCGCTGCACGATCTTGTCCTTTTCACCATGCTTCAGCATGCCTTCCATGACATCGACTTCCTGCAGATTTTCACTAAGGAAATAATTCAATACGGTAGTCAGTGCTGCCGAACCGCAGCTATAGTCATAAGCCTGATGCACCAAGCCACCATATTTGAATTCTGACAATGGTTTGATTTCAAGCAATTCTGTATTGTTTTTCCCAGTAAGCGTTCTGACTTCAATGACTCCTGCAGGAGAATCCTTGATTTCGGTGAGCCCTATATTAGCTGCAGCAAACATGGCCATTACCAATGTCATGAACATTTTCACCTCTTTAATTGCCTGCATCTCAGGCCAGATATTACCGATTTTCAGCTTTTTTTCAACATATTTCACCTAAAATTACAGCATAAATATAAAAACATTACATAATGTATGTTTTTCATAAAAACATATAAAATATATAATTTTTTAATTCTATTTTAGATACATACAATCTGCGATCAAAAAAAATCCATCGCAGACGTACTGCGATGGATTTGATCAACAGATCTGAACTGATTTCAGATTAGTTATGGCCCCAGATGGCAACTTTGGTACCCGCCATATCGATGCCCTTCATTTCCAGGCCACCCATGGATGCACCACCGCCAACCTTGATCGAGCCAACGCGAACGTTTGCAATGGTGCGCGGCATTTCAATCACGATTGCCTGAGTAGTAGCAGATACGTCGGCGTTGACGGTGCCGTTAGCGGCTGCGGCTGCGCCCAGGAAGTCCGAGTAAGTAATGGTTTGCGCTGCAGAACCTCCCAGCGGCGTAGCTTGGAAGGTTGCTTGTTGTAGCTCTTTTACGTCAATACGCAAGGGGGACAGGAAGATCACCGGGTTCTTGTATTCAACACCACCTGTGGTTGCAAATGCAGCCAAAGGGCCAACATAGCTGCTACGCACCTGAGTGTCACCACTACCGATGGCGATATCGCCAAAGGTCAACTGGTTACCATCATCGATCCAACTCACTTCATCGATATGGGCGCGGATGGTCAAGGCGACGCTAACACCTTCCTGACCGGTTTGAGCGCTGAGCACTTCATCATCAACGGCTGTCATGCCAGCAAATGCAGGCACGGAAGCCAGCGCAAGTGCTGCGGCGATCAGAGACTTCTTCATAGTTCACTCCTCGTTTATCAGACTAGTAGAGACTGCTTAAACCGCTCTTGGATTTCTACCCCTCTAACGGTGCACCAGTGGTCTTTGCAATTGATTTTTTTATGATTTGCGATCATCGTTTAGTGCACAAACTCTAGATTAGAGCTTTCACTCTTTAGTGTCAACATCGTTCAATAAAAAAAATACGTACTTCGACATGCATGCAGATCACCCCATGAAGAATTAAACTCAAGTTATTGTTTTATATAAAGTTAACATTGTTCGCAAATGCGAAATCCACATATACCTCTGGGGTACATTACCTTCATGCTTGCTTCGAACCTTGAACTTGTATGATCAGACCCTGGCATGCCACGATCACAGATTGCGAATTGATCCGCGCAGCCTTGTTCATCACTGACTAAATATTAAATTCCACATCCGGACGTTCGAATTGAAATGATTCAAAACCGAATGTCCTATTGCTTTTCACCCCCCCAAGAAAAAAGGCAACCATCAGGCTGCCTTTTTTATTACCTACTCAGCCTGAGGCATCCCCCCAAGCTGAAGAATTAGAGTGAAATTACATCATCACACAGTGGTGACCGGGATTTTGCCGATTTTGGCTTGCCATTCCGCCGGGCCAGTCTTGTGTACCGACGTACCTGCACTATCAACAGCCACCGTAACGGGCATGTCGACAACGTCAAACTCATAAATCGCTTCCATCCCCAAGTCGTCAAATGCAACTACACGTGAACCCTTGATCGCCTTTGAAACCAAGTATGCTGCGCCACCCACTGCCATCAGGTAAACCGCCTTGTTATCACGAATTGCATCAATGGCAACCGGGCCACGCTCAGCCTTGCCCACCATCCCCAGTAAACCTGTTTGTTCCAGCATCTGGCGAGTAAACTTGTCCATGCGGGTAGCAGTCGTCGGGCCTGCTGGGCCGACAACTTCCTCTCGTACCGGATCAACTGGGCCAACGTAATAGATGAACCGGTTGGTGAAATCGACAGGTAGTTTTTCGCCTTGGTTCAGCATGTCGACCATACGCTTGTGCGCAGCGTCGCGGCCAGTCAATAACTTGCCGTTCAACAACAGAATTTCGCCTGGCTGCCAGCTTGCCACCTCAGCCGGTGTAACCTTATTCAGATCAACTCGGCGTGCTTGTTCAGAAGGTGACCAGGATACGGCCGGCCAGTCTTCCAGTTTAGGAGGTGTCAACTTAGCAGGACCCGATCCATCCAATACGAAATCCACGTGACGGGTCGCTGCGCAGTTGGGAATCATCGCAATCGGCAACGATGCAGCGTGAGTCGGATAATCCAGAATCTTGACATCCAGCACTGTGGTCAGGCCACCCAGGCCCTGTGCACCGATACCCAGCGCATTGACCTTTTCATACAACTCGATGCGCAGCGCTTCCACCCGGTTCTGTGGGCCGCGTGCGATCAGATCCTGAATATCGATGTGATCCATCAATGATTCCTTGGCCAGCAACATGGCCTTCTCTGCCGTGCCACCGATACCAATGCCAAGCATTCCCGGTGGACACCAGCCTGCACCCATCAGTGGCACAGTCTTCAATACCCAGTCCACAATACTGTCGGACGGGTTGAGCATGGCAAACTTGGATTTGTTCTCGGAACCACCACCCTTGGCGGCGATCTTGACTTCGATCTTGTCGCCAGGAACCAGATCAAAATGCACGACGGCAGGGGTATTGTCTCGAGTATTCTTACGGCTGCCAGCCGGGTCCATCAGTACTGATGCGCGCAGCTTGTTATCTGGGTCATTATAGGCACGACGTACACCTTCATTGACCATCTCCTGAATGGACATGGTACAGGACTCCCACTTCACATCCATGCCTACCTTGATGAAGGCACAGACGATACCAGTATCCTGACAGATTGGGCGATGGCCCTCCGCACACATGCGGGAATTGGTCAGAATCTGTGCGATGGCATCCTTCGCTGCCGGTGAAGCTTCACGCTCGTAAGCCTCGCCCAAAGCCTGGATGTAATCTATCGGATGATAGTAGGAGATGAACTGCAGGCTATCGTAAATGCTGTCGATGAAATCTTGCTGACGAATGACGGTCATGTGCTGCCTCGGTAAATACAAGGAAGGAAAAGACCAGAAGTCTAGCAGATTCGTACCTATGCAAGAACGACGAACGGGCCGACTTGGCCCGTCGCAGCATCATGAATCGCCATGATTCATTACTGGGCTTTGGTGGCCAACTCCTTCGGCTTACCCCCTGCTTTGGCATACCATTTTTCAGCCAGTGCCATATCCTTGCTCACCATTTTCCCTTGCTCATGGATTTGCGCAAGGGCCAACATGGCACCACGATGCCCGCCTTCAGCGGCACGGTTCAACAGCTTCAAGGCAGAATCCAGCTGACCAGCACCCAAGATCAGTTTGCTCAATTGGTATTGAGCCTCAGCATCACCTAGTGTTGCCGCTTTACCAAAATATTCGCCAGCCTTGGCACCATCTGGCTTGATCGCTGGAATCCGACCATCAAGGTAGAACTGCCCCATCATCCGCAATGCTTCGGCATCATTGGCCGCCGCTGCTTTTTGAATCAATTCGACCGCTTTATCCGCATTTGCCGCCACCCCTTGTCCCAACAGATACAGCATGGCCAGATTCTTCGTGGATTTGACATCGCCCTGTGACGCAGACTGCTCCCATTCTTTGAATGCTGTCCCATAATCCTTGCCTCGGTATGCATTCAGGCCTTTTTCATAATCAGCTTGCACAAGACCCGAAGTCAATATCGCAATCAATGCCATTAAGTAACGACTCTGCTTCACATCCATTCCTTCTCGAGTAGTGATCAAGCCGCTTGGCTGGGCTTTTCAGAAAAGATAGAGCAAAGATTCTAGATAGCACACCATTCGGTGTCAACGCGCCGTTTACGGTTGCAAGGAAGCAAGTGAAGCAAGGCGATTCAATAAATGCACTAATGTATGTCAATCATCCGAGCTTAATTCAAACCGACTACTTGCCTTTTGCCTTGGTAGGCGGTCGACGTTCCAGCTCACTGAACACTTCGTGATTGATGCGTTCGATGACCCCATTTTTTTCCAGTCGTCGCATCACTTCAGTCAACTGGGGAATTAACGCCTCATGCTTCTTATGAACGTAATGAAAAACCGGGAAACTGGCCAACGCTGGCATCAACTGGGTGATATCCGTCATGCCTTTTTGTTGCTGCATCGCCACGCCAGACAAGCGATTGACCAGCACCAGATCTGAGCGTCCTAATTCCAGCTTATCAAATGCTTGGCTAAGTGTAGGTACAGGCTCAATCTTCATGCCAACCGTATTGGCCTCAACAATCTTGATGCCTTTCACAAACCCCAGTCGGTAGGGCCGCAGGCTTTCCCATCCATTTAACTGGAAAGGCGTACATTTGCAGAAAGCCACAATCTCATAACGCATCAACATGACCGGGATGATTCGTAGATTGGCATACTGCTGCTCCATCCCCAGCTTGCGGTAAAGCTCACCATCCGTGCTGCCAACATTGGCACTCACCAATGAACGCTCACCAGGCATTTTGATGACGTTAAGCGTAATCCCGAGTTCAGCATAAGCCTCGGTCAAAATCCTGGTTGCAACCGTCGTGGCAGGATCTGGCTCAAGCAGCGTCGACACCTCCATGACTTGACTGGCAAAGCTCCGCCATGGAATGACCCAGATACCAATCAGCATGAAACAACACGCCCACCTCGTCATTGGTACACCTGACGGAATGACACCGAATCCCCGGCGGCCGGGGAACGCAAGCACAATGTGCCCTGTTGATTGATCCACCTCGGCGCTCAGGTTCTGCTGATCTGATATCACCTACCGGACCACGGCTGACATGAACCCAAGTATCAGTTCAGCCTGCCAACATTAGCAGTATAGATAAGACGCATACGAATATGCCGTGGCAAGCGAGAATACAGTGAAGCAAGGCAAGCGGCAGCAGAGCAAAGGGTATGGCTGGTGCTGAGACTGGGTATTGGTCACGGTTACCAGCAGCTCAGCCAGTACACCACTTAACCCACATCTGGCGATATGCGGCCTCGACAGCCCGGGTAAATCCAGACCCGTCAAATAGTGGCGAACTGGCCGCCTGAGTCGGCAACGTTGCTCGCAATTCCGACAAATGATGCAGATCACCGGCGAGCTTAATAGCAATTTCAGCAGCCTGCTCGGTATTCGCGCCAACCCACTCCGGGTGGCCAATGGCATTCAGATTATGGAATGAAGCTCGGGTAGTAGGGTGCAACCCAGTGAGCGAGACAACCGGTACACCCATCCGAACCGACATGGCCGTTGTCGTAGACCCAGTATAGGGGAATGTGTCCAGCTGGATATCAACCTCCTGATGCAATACCAGAAAAGCCTGCAGACCACGGGCTCGCTCCAGCCGAATGCGACAGTCATCAATGCCTGCATCGGCCAGTTTGCCCAATAGCCTGTCAACTTGCGGTGTGCGACGACCATCGGTTGGCAAAACTGTCAGCATCAGCTGGCTATTGGGGACACGGTTCAATACGGCAGCCCAGAATTGGATGCTGATATCGCTCATTTTGGCAAGGCGGTTGAAAACGGCAAAGGTGATATGGCCATTTCGCAGAGCGGGTAACGGCCCCGCTACCGGGTAATCTTCATCTTGAGTGAGGACGCTGGTCACACGTGGTAAACGCCACAGCGCTTCTGTATGAAAGCACTCGGTTGTCCCTAGTGGATCCAGACTTGCATCGGTCAGGCGATAATCAATACGTGTCAAACCGGTGGTGGTGGGCATCCCCCCCCAACTGACCTGAATGGGGGCCGGTTTGCGAGCAAATACTGGCAATCGATGTCCACTGGTATGTACTGAACAATCCACCAGGATATCGATACGATCATCAACAATTAGCGCCGCCAACTGACTGTCGCTCATGGCCTCCACATCTCGCCACACATCGGCCAATTGCATGAACTGTCGAGTGGTGTCATCAATGCCACGTTTGGTGTAGTAACAAACAATATCGAACTGAGCGTGATCATGTCCACGAAACAGCGGTAACGCCCATTGTGCAAAAGCATGCAGGCAAAAATCACCGGAGACGTAACCAATGCGCAGTTTCCTGCCTGTCTGCTTATCCAGTATTTCATAACTTGGCGCCTGATGACGCAATTCCAGCAATTGACCATAGTGGCGATGCAGCTCGAAGCTGGCTTGTGGTGTCACCACGTCCATATAGGTACTGTGAAAACAATAGTGGGAGAGTATGTCCAGATTGTCCGGTTCTTGCGCCAAGGCTTGCTCATATGCTGCCACTGACGCCACATAGTCACCCATTGAAGCCAGCAGAACAGCCTTTCGACCTAGCATGGCAGCCGTAGGTACCCGCTGCAGGATCTGGTCGAGTGCAACATAGGCAGCATGAAAATCACGACGATCATTAAAGATCGCATAGCGCACTTCCTGTGCATTCAAATTGTTTTTGTCGATTTCCAACGCATTGCCGGTCGCCTTCAACGCGGCTTCATTCTGACCTGCCGAGCGGTAAACCTTGGCCAGCGCCACATGCCATTCAGCATCGCTACGCTTGCCTGGAATGGCTTTTTCAAATGCAGCCATTCCCTTTTTTATGTCTCCGGCGCTACAAAAAGCCACCCCCAATGCCCGGAACAAATCCTGATCCTTCGTAAGCATTTTGGCCGCCAGTTGCAGGTAACGAATCGCCTCTTTCCATCGCTTGAACAAAATCAGCAACAGCCCCAGATCTCTGGCAACGGCAGGGTGATCAGGCAAAACAAGCCAAGCATGATTGAACCATGTCAGTGCCTGCTCAAACGCACCTTGTGAATAATAAACCCGCCCCTTTTCCAGCATGGCGGCCCCCTGCTCAGGGGACTGCATCAAGGCTTCATCCAGAAACTGATGGGCAGTGCGATACTTGTGCATCCGATGCGCCACCACCGCCATGAAGTAGGAGCACATTGGATCCTGTGGCGCCAAGGTATGTGCCTTGGTGGCCAGCACGGCCGCTTCTGCCACGCGGCGCTCGGCCAGCGCTGTCTGAACCTGAGTAAATAGAGTGGTGAGCTGTGTCATGACATTCAAGGCCCCGATAGCGATCTTATGCATACCTGAATGGCCCCATCCCAATATGAACAACATTGGCACCAAGAACAGAGCGGCTACTCACAGTCCAAGCCACATGCCTGCTCATTTCAGGTTTTACTGGGCAGCCATTATACACAGCCACTAGAGCTTATACTCCACTCCCATCAGCTCAATGTGATACCGTGTGATGTGCCAATTGCTCACGTGCCAAATCTCCTAGGCGTTGCAACACGGCTTCAACCTTGGCCGACCAACGCAATCCACAATTGATGCGCAAACAATGGCGGTAAGCATCCTGATTGGCGGAGAATAGAGCCCCTGGGGCAAACGGAATGTCTTCCACAATCGATTTACGCAACAACGCAACGCTGTCAAAACCCTTGGGAAACTCGAGCCACAGTACGTAGCCACCTTGCGGTACCGTCAATCTCGTACCACTTGGAAAGTAACGCAGCACTGTTTCAGCATACTTATGTAGTTGCCCCTCCACTGATCGCCGTAACTTGCGCAGGTGGTGGTCATACCCGCCACTTTCCACGAACTGTGCCAATGTCAGTTGCAAGATCTCTGGTGTCGACATTGAACTGATCATTTTCAGGTTCTGTACTGCAGCGTAATACCGTCCGGGCGCCACCCAGCCAATCCGGAACCCAGGTGCCAGCACTTTGTTGAATGAAGAGCAGTACAGCACATTGCCGGAGGTATCAAACGCCTTGGCCGGCCAGGGGCGCTGGTCACCAAAATGGAAATCACCATAGATATCGTCTTCGATCAGTGGGACACGACGGTTGGCCAACAACTCAACCAATCGGCGCTTGTGCTCGTCCGGCATCAGGCTGCCCAGTGGATTGGAAAAGTTGGAAACCACCACCACTGCCTTGACGTCACTGGTTCGCATCGCCAACTCCAGTGCATCCAGCGAAATTCCCGTAACAGGGTGGGTAGGGATTTCCAGGGCTTTGAGCTTGAAACTTTCCAGTTGCTGCAATAACCCGAAATAAGCGGGCGATTCGATCGCCACCACGTCACCAGGTCGTGTTACGGCTTGCAGACACAGATTGAGCGCTTCGATACAGCCATTGGTGATAATCAGATCATCCGGCCGTAATTGCCCACCCCACTCCAGGGAACGGCGGGCAATCTGCCGCCGCAATTGCGGGTTACCGGGCGGAAAAGCGTACGAACCAATCATGCGGGCATGGCGTCGTGCCGTCGATGACAAAATACGCTGCAGCGCCTGATTGGGGAACAGTTCCGGATCAATCGCCGCACACCCCAGACCAGCCCCTTCTCCACGTTGTGATAGATACAGAATCTGCCAACGCAATTCATCGATTTCGACCTCACAGGGTACTGTTGGCGGTTGGCTGATGGTGGGCTCACGCCACTGGTTGAGCGGACGACGTACAAAAAAGCCGGCCTGAGGTCTAGCCTCGATCAAACCACGGTCTTCCAGTACACGAAATGCCTGGATCACGGTCGATAAGCTGACATCCCGCTGATTCGACAACTTCCTGATCGATGGCAGTTTATCGCCCGTCTTCATCGCCCCACTGGCAATCATGCCGGCAATCTCGCTTGCCAATGATTCATACAACAATCCCGATTTTTCCATACTCATCACATCTCTCCACCTGGCAGCGTGGTGATAACGCCCACACCCGGCCAGTAACAGTTACCCCGTTACATGAGCATAACAGTTTGTACGCAACTTGCACTGTACTCCCAGTAAACGTAACAGTTTGAGGCTGATATCTTCCGTACGAACTCCCTACCATATGCAATACCAACCCGCATTCGTCGAGTGCGCAGGTCTGGATCGATACGTGAAAGGAGCCACACCATGAAAACCTATCAATTAGCCATGCAAACCGTTCTCAGGTTGGATCGCGGTCGCACCGCCTTGATTACCTGTACCCGTGGCATGGTGTGGCTGACCGAGGCGGGCCAGGATATTGTGTTGCGATGCGGGGAAAGTCACCGGATTCGCGGCATGGACCGCACAGTGATTGAGCCGCTGGCCTACAGTACGGTGTCCATTGAGCACCCGGCGTTGGTCAAGGTGGCTACGCTCCTTGATCATGTTCAACAACGTTTTATTGCCAGCCTGGCGCGACTTCGCCGAGTGAAAACACTGGCCTCATGAACGAAAAAGGCCCAGTCATCCTCTGATGACTGGGCCTTTTTCGTTGCAGTTGGTGGAAAATGATTCCACCTTTTTACTTAGATCACGAAATCGGATATTGGCAACGCTTAGCGTACTGCCTGCCCCTGCAATGCAGCAATCCGGTCTTCCAATGCCGGGTGACTGGAGAACAACGACATCCAACCAGCACGGCCCGAGATACCAGACGCAGCCATATTTTGAGGCAGTTCGCCCGCTTGCATCCCACCCAGCCTATGCAACGCTGCAATCATCGCCTGCGGCCCACCCAGCAAATACGCAGCGCCTGAATCGGCACGGTATTCCCTTTGACGTGAGAAATACATGACGATGATGCTGGCAAGAATCCCAAACAGAATCTCACAGATGATCACCGTAACCATGTAGCCAATGCCAGTACCAGCGGACGATTCGTCGTCATTCCGCTTCAAGAACGAATCGACAAAATAGCCAACCACTCGCGCCAGGAAGAACACGAAGGTATTGACCACTCCTTGGATCAACGTCAGGGTCACCATATCACCATTCGCAACGTGCGCGATTTCATGCGCCAGCACAGCCTCGACTTCCTGCTCGTTCATGCTGTGCAACAAACCAGTCGAAACCGCAACCAGCGAGTTGGATTTGCTGGGTCCAGTGGCAAAAGCATTTGGCTCGCCATCATAAATGGCCACTTCTGGCATGGGAATATTGGCACGATCAGCCAGTTTCCTGACGGTTTGCATCAACCAGTATTCCGCTTCGGTACTGGGTTGTTCAATAATGCGAGCACCTGTTGACCACTTGGCCATGGTTTTGGACAACATCAGCGAAATGAATGCACCGCCAAAACCCATGATGGCCGCGAACACCAGCAACATGCCCAAATTCAGGCCGTTGGACGTCAGATAGCGGTTCACGCCGAGCAGGCTGGCAACCACGCTCAGCACCAACATCACGCCGATGTTGGTTGCAATCAGCAATACGACGCGTTTCATGATCAGTAATCTCCTTACAAGCAATAAATGGCGGGCATTAGCGTACCTGCCGGTACCTGGCAATATGCCAAGAAATGTCTCTGCAATGGTACGCGACTTGTCACAACGAAAAAATCGGATAAAAATTTAGTTATCTTTCGAATTTCCCGAATACTCAAATGCAGATCACTGATCTCAATTTCAAGCATCTTCGCTATTTCTGGGCAACCGCCAAGGAAGGCAGCATTACCCGTGCCGCCGACCGGTTGGACATGAGCGTACAAACCGTGAGCGGACAAATCGCGTTGCTGGAGCAACACTTGGGACGAGCACTGTTTACGCAGCAAGGACGCGGCCTGGTATTGACAGAAGCTGGACGGGTTGCGTTGGGCTATGCAGATCAGATCTTTTTACTGGGAGCCCAATTACAAGAAGCATTGGCGGAAGATACCCTGGGCCATACCCTCCGCTTCTCTGTCGGCATATCCGATGCGCTACCTAAGACTTTGATTTATCGCTTACTATCCCCAGCTTTACAGCTGGCGCAGCGCATGCGACTGGTGTGCAACGAAGGTGAATTTGACTCGCTACTGGCCGATTTGGCCTTACATCGCCTGGATATGGTCTTGGCCGATCGACCAGCGACGCATGGTACACAGTTGCGCTTGCATAGCGATGCGGTTGCCAATTGCCCGGTCATGATTTTCGGCACAGCTGCGCTGGCTGCAGGTTATATGAATGGGTTCCCCGACAGCCTGCATCGCGCGCCCATGCTGATGCCTACCCGTAACAATGCGCTGCACGCCAGACTGGAGCATTGGTTTGCTGCCAATGATATCCGCCCTGATATCATTGGTGAATTTGAAGACAGCGCCTTACTGGCCACATTTGGGCGACAGGGGTTGGGCTTGTTCCCACTACCCGCATTCAGTAAAGAGGATATGGCTCAGCAATTGGATGTTGCCTGTGTTGGCCAGTTACCTGGCATGGCCGCACCGATCTATGCCATTCACAGTGATCGCCGGATTCTACACCCTGCCGTTGAAGCCATTCGCACCAGCCAGGTAAGCTGATCTGCAATTGGTGACAAAACGCAGCTCATTCCTCCAATTGCTGAAGCAAGTACAAGCGTTGGTAGATGCCTTGCTCAATCGCCATCAACTCATCATGTGAACCCATTTCGGCAACCCGGCCGTGGTTCAGCACCACAATCTGGTCAGCATCGCGAATGGTGGACAAGCGATGGGCTATGGCAACCAAGGTAACCTTGCCATGCAGCGCACTCAATGCACGTTGCACCACTTGTTCCGTTTCACTATCGATATGCGCCGTGGCTTCATCCAGCAACAACACGCGTGGCCGGCCCGCCAAAGCACGAGCGATGGCGATCAGTTGTTTTTGCCCTGTGGACAGCCTGACACCACCTTCGCCCAGATTGGTGTCGTACCCCTGTTCCAGCGACAGAATCAATTCATGCACTTGTGCCGCTTTGGCTGCCGTCTCGATTTGGACCTGGGTCAACCCACGCCCCATATCGATGTTCTCGCGGGCACTGGCTGCCAGCAAAAACGGCTCTTGTGGCACCAACCCCACACCGGTACGAAACGCAGCATCGTTATAGTGAGTCAGGGCAATCCCATCGATATCGATCTCACCTGCCTGAGGTTGATAGAAACGTAACAACAGGCTCAACAGGGTGGATTTGCCACTACCAGTGTGGCCGACGATACCGAAGAAACCACCTGCAGGAATCTCCAGATTCAAGTCATGTAACACCCGCTGGTCCGGTAGATAACCAAACTGCAAATCCCGTATGGATACGGCCCCCGCAGTGACTTTGGCATCGCCACTGGCCGGTGGCGCTTCAGCCTCCTTTAGCAAGGTGTTCACACGTGCTGCAGCCACCACTGATTGCTGCAACTGACTGAATTGCATTGTGATCTGAATCAGTGGCTCAACAACGCGCGAAATATAACTGACAAAGGCGTACAGGATGCCAATCTCAAGCCCGCTGAATTCACGCAAGCCAAAACAGAATATGACCGTCACCAGCAACAATACATTCAGCAGATCCAGGGCAGGCCGCAGCAACCAAGCGTTGGCCCGGATTTCCACCAACCGGGAGTGATAATGTGCCCCATTAGTCTCTGCAAAGCGCTGGGAAAACCTGGTCTCGGCCTGACTGGCCTGCAATACAGCCATGCCGGCAATGCTTTCCGCCATTTGTGCATTGATGTCACTGCGTAATTGTCGCGCACGAGTCACAGCAGGTGCGCTCAAACGCTGGTAGAACCAAACAATCACCACCACGGCCGGGATCAGCGACGATACGATCAGCATCAGTCTCCAATCCAGCCACGCCATGGCAATCAATGCCCCAACCAGCAGAATGCAGCTGTCGAGCATGACAAACAGCACCTGCACGTACAAGGTTTTGACGGCTTCGGTGTCGTTGGTAACACGACTGACCAACTGGCCAGTGATCGCCTTGTCGAAATAGGCCATTGGCAGTGCCAGCACATGGCTGTAGACGGTTTCTCGCAATCGGCGCACTGATCGCATCGCCACACCAGCCAAACGAATCAGCTGAATATAGCGCAACATGGTAGCGACCACACCACTCAACAATGCAGCCAGCAATAGCCCAACGACCATCGGCCCCTCAAATTGCCGGGGCAACAGGTGATTATCAATAAATATCTTCCCCAGGATAGGGCCTGCCATCTCAAGCCCCGTGGCGACCAGCAGCCACATCAGGCCTGACCACAAATGTGCCTTTTCCGGTGCAGCAGCCTTGCTGAGCAAAGCCACCGCCCTGCCCTGTTCAGATTGCTGTAGATCAAATCGACTCAAGGCTGGCCTCCAGTTGTTGATAGCGCCATTGGCTGGCATACCAGCCGTTCAGGGCCAATAATTGCTCGTGCTGGCCGGCTTCAACGATATAGCCATGTTTCATCACCACAATGTAATCGGCATCCGCTACGGCACTCAGTCGATGGCTGACGATCATCACTGTGCGGCCGCGTCTGGTACCTCGCAAATGCTGCAGGATACGGGTTTCAGTTTCGGTATCAACCGCCGATAACGCATCATCCAGCAACAGTACCGGGCTTTCTGTCAGCAAGGCCCGAGCAATCGCCACCCGTTGTCGCTGACCGCCCGACAGGGTGACACCCCGCTCACCCACTGGCGTGTCATAGCCATCGGGAAAACGCATGATGTCCTCATGGATTGCCGCCAGACGGGCGGCATGCTCGATTTCTTCTCGGGAAGCATCCGGCTTGGCCAGGGAGATATTTTCCGCAAGCGAAGCAGAGAACAGAAAAGGCTCTTGCGCCACCCAACTGATTGCATGGCGCAGTGTCGCCAATTTGAGCTCGGCCAATTCCTGGCCAGCCCAACGCAAATGACCATTGGCAATGCCATATTGGCGTAGCAGCAACCTGATCAATGTGGATTTGCCTGCGCCAGTCGGGCCAACGACGCCAACCGTTTGCCCTGGTGATAATGACAGTTGCACCGATTGCAAAGCTGGGTGAATTTGACCTGGGTAAGTAAACGACACTGACTCGAATGCCAGTGTTCCCGTGGGAACATTCGTTTGTGTGCCATGGTCATCAATGGTCAACGGGGCATTCAATACTGGTTCCAGACGCCCCCAGGCAGCACGACCGCGCTCAATCAGTGACAGCACCCAACCTGCTGCAAACATAGGCCAGATCAGTTGTCCCAAATACATGGTAAAGCTGGTCATCGCACCAATCGTCAGCTGACCATGCCACACCAGATACCCCCCTAATGCCAGAGTAAATACGCTGGCCAGAGTCAATGCCACCCCAACAGCCGGTTCATATGCTGCCTCCCATTGCTGCGCAACCAGCCCCGCTTCAGCGGCATCTTCAGCCATACTGGCAAACTGCTGGGCACTCCGTCCTTCCAGTCCCAAGGCCCGCAATGTCCGTACGCCAGACAAGGTTTCATGCACGTGATCATTCAGTGCACTGAAGCGGTCCAATGCCGTACGAGATGCCTCATGCACATGATTGGAGATGTACCAGAAGGCCAGTCCCATGAACGGGAATGGTAATAGTGCAACCAGTGCCAGTCGCCAATCGATACCGAGTGTCATCATGGCAATCACCAGCACAAAAGTCAGCGAGCCATCGAACCCCGCCAGAAAAGCCTCACCTGCCGCCATTTCCACCGCGTCGATATCATTGGTGGCACAGGCCATCAGGTCACCGGTACGCTGAAGATGAAAAAATGCCGGGCCTTGCAATGTCAGCCGACTGTAAAGCTGTTCACGTAGTGACACGCCTAGCCGGTACGACGCCTTGAACAAAGTCAGGCGCCAACCCACGCGCAGAAAATAGATGACAATGCCCAAACCCACCAGCACAGACAATTGCCATATCAGTGCCATGCCGGTCAATTGGCCTGCCACCATGGAATCAATCACATTACCAACCTGGCGGGGCAGCCAAGCGGTCAAGGCTGCAATACCAGCCAACATGAAGGCAGAGACAAGGTAAGCACGCCAATGCTGGCGAACGAAACGGATCAATAAGCGGGAAAACGTCATGCGCACGTCCTGTTAAGTACGCATACAGTCAAGCCTTGGCAGAATTACGATACGTCAGCAGAAACCCTGCAAGACCCGGCCATATCGCACCACCATGGCTATCGGATGAGTGAGCCGGTTATTCTACAAGCAAGCAGTGGCGGGATGTACAGCCGTTTTCGAATTTAAATGCGAATATGATTGATGGCATGTTTCAGGCATGGATATGATCGTTGTATCTGGAGGTTACCCATCCCGGGCCTTTCCATTCGGATCAAACAATTGCCAGCCTGATGCGAAACGTGAAAACCGGAATAACGATAATGTTGACCCGCCCAAGCAAAACAGGATGCCCATCTAGTGGCATCCCGTCCCATTTTCATCCAACGATTTAGCGTGGCTAACAAAACAGCTGATGTTGCGCAGAATTGATAGCCAGATATACGTTGACTACTGAAGGATAACAGATGGCATGTCAATCCCAGCGGCCACAACGAGCCTTGATCCCGTTTAGCCTTGCCGAGCAGCACAACATGGGGCGGGAACACAGCAAAAGTTGTTTACGTGCAGCCTCAACAGAGGAGGAACGAAAAGCCAAGTCTTTGGCAGCTTGCCGCCTAGTTCTGGCTTTCCCCTTTGCGGGGTTTCTTTTGCCGCTTTCGGCAAGCAACACAGAGCACCCAAACAGGCCACTTGACCTTTGACTGCAAAGCCCGTGCGTAACCTCGGAAAATAACGGAGGCAATACATTGCTGCTGTAGACATGACAGGGATACGGCAAGGTGGCAAAAGGTATCAGGATTATTATCGGTCGCGCTTGGTATCGAGCTCAGGAAGTACGCTGATAACGCGGCGGCAAGAACAATGCTGCGATCTGTTGCTCGGGTTGTCGAGGCGACATGCCTGGGTAGAGCGGCCGAACCGGCTCTGCTGCACGCCCCGATGACATAAGGGCACTACCGATAGGTGCGGATGACGCGCCAGTGGCCGGTCTGGCAGTGGCATACCCAGGAACAGGAGCCAGTTCAAGTGTCTTCTTGACCAGTTTTTCGATAGCTGCCAACTGCTTGGTTTCGTCATCACCTACCAGCGAAATCGCCGTTCCGGTCGCACCAGCCCGGCCAGTACGACCAATACGGTGTACAAAGTCTTCCGGGGTATTGGGAATCTCATAGTTGACGACAAAAGGCAGGTCTTCGATATCCAGGCCTCGTGCAGCCACATCGGTTGCTACCAACACTTTGACTTTACCCTCTTTGAACTGGGCCAGTGTCTCAAGCCGTTGCTGCTGGGTTTTATCACCGTGAATGGCCTCCGCAGCAAAACCGTCACGTGCCAACTCGCGAGAGAGACGCTCCGCCCCCTGGCGCGTATTGCAGAACACAATGACCTGTTGCATCTGGTGATGGCGAATCAGGTGCGCCAATGTAGACCGCTTGCGAAATCCATCCACTTGATGGACCACCAGCGTAACCTGCTCATTGGTGGAATTACGGCGGGCCACTTCGATGACTTGCGGACTACGCAGGAATTGATCTGCGAGCTTCTTGATCTCTGGCGAGAAAGTTGCCGAAAACAACAGCGTCTGCCGTTCCGGCGGCAACAGGGAAATGATGCGGCGAATATCCGGCAGGAAACCCATGTCCAGCATACGGTCAGCCTCATCCATCACCAGGATGTCAACACGGTTCAATACCACGGTCTTTTGTTGCACGTGATCCAGAAGACGGCCAGGCGTCGCGACCAGGAGTTCAACCCCAGCACGCAAAGCAGGAATCTGGCTATCGATATTGACCCCGCCGAATGCAACCGTCGACCGCAGCGGGAGATACTTGGAATACACCTTGACAGAGTCTGCCACTTGATCGGCCAACTCCCGAGTTGGTGTCAAGATCAAGGCACGCAGTGGGTGACGTGCCGGGGAAGGGCTATTGTTGGCCCCTGGTTGCAACCGCTGCAATATCGGCAATGTAAAACCAGCGGTTTTACCTGTGCCAGTTTGTGCAGCGGCAAGCACATCACGACCTGCCAGCACGACGGGGATCGCTTGGGCCTGAATCGGCGTCGGCTCGCTATACCCTTGCTCGGCGACCGCGCGCAATAGTTCTGGTGTTAGGCCCAAATCGGCAAATGACATCAATACTCCTTGCTGATACGTTTTTCGTATCTGGTCAAACATGGTCTGGATGCGCGGATAAGCGCATCACAGCTGAATTTTTTGATTATATAAGAAATACGTTAACAACGTATTGTCAACAAACATATTTTAGGCTGACTCACCACAAATGACCGTACACTCCCATGTCTGTCGCGCCAATTTGCAGACAAACGGGTAATCGTCATAAATTCACCTCCGATCACGCCATCCACATCAGCATTACAACTGCCAAGTTGCAATCCGGAATCTTGTGTCCACACCGCCTAGAATACAAGTCAGGCGACCAGATTCCGAATCGTGACTAAACAAGCAGCACAACAATGCATGGTGGCTCGTGTGATCAGCAGGGCCATATTGTACCGGATGGGTACGCCATCACTCTGCTTTTCGGCAAATGTGAAAAATCGACATGACCGGATATTTCATGGATGTCAGTGAGTTTTACCTGGGCAGGCAACCCGTAGTCGATCGCCAACAACGATTGGTTGGTTTTGAATTGTTGTTTCGATGTGGCCTGTCAAATGCCGCCGACGTACCTGATGACGTATCAGCCACCGCCACAGTCATCAGCCATGCTTTTGGTGATGTGGGCATTCAGGAAGTACTGGGGCCCTATTTTGGGTTGATCAATGTCTCAGAAGACTTGTTGCTGTCCGACGCGATCGAATTGCTGCCAGCCCAACGAATTGTGCTGGAGATTCTGGAAACGGTGGAGCTATCTCCTACCGTCATTGCACGATGCCAGCAGCTGCACAAAAAGGGCTTCAGATTTGCGCTGGACGATGTTGTCACACTCACACCACAAATGAAAACATTGTTGCCATTGATCAGCATCATCAAGTTGGACATCCCCAATCTGCACATGACCCAAGTACGGCAGTTATGCCAACAATTGGCAAATCGGCCCGTAAAAATCCTTGCGGAGAAGGTCGATGAACCGACGCTATTTACTCAATGCAATGAGGCGGGTGCTAGCCTGTTTCAAGGCTATTACTTTGCGCGCCCTACTGTACTGTCGGGGCGAGCCTCAACACCATCAGAGATGGCACTTCTCAAGCTGCTTGGGTTAACCATGCGGGATGCGGAAACAGCAGAAATTGAGGAATGCCTGAAATTGAATGCGGACTTGTCCATCAATCTGATGAAACTGGTGAATTCTGTCGCATCTGGCTTGAGCTATAAAATCAGCAGCTTGCATCACGCAATCACGATACTGGGGCGTCGCCAGCTTCAACGATGGCTTCAATTATTACTTTACACCTACGGCCACCATCCACAGCAAGGGCCAAGCCCGTTGATGCAATTGGCTTCAACACGCGGCCGTTTCATGGAACTTCTGTCCATCCACCTGTACCCTGACGATTATGCATTACGTGAGCGGGCCTTTACTGTCGGGCTGCTGTCTCTGTTGGATGCGCTGCTGAACAAGCCACTATTGGAGCTATTGACCCCACTGAACCTGGCCAATGATATCAACCAGGCTTTACTGGCACGGGAAGGCATATCAGGTGAAATGCTGCAGGTAGCCATCCAGACAGAAACACGGGGCAAGGTACAAACCCCGTCTCAGTTATATTTGAAGCTGGGCACCACCATCGTCAATCGACTTCAGACCGAAGCACTGCGCTGGGTCAATGAATTGAGTGCCGACATGCACAACTGAACCTTACCTGCACCTTAATCCGGGCACGGATCACACATGTCCCCGCCTCAACATCGGTTCAATCTCATGTGCAGGCAGTGGCCGTCCAAATAGAAAACCTTGGGCCACCTGGCAACCCAGCCTGGCCAGAAAACGGCCTTGCTCTTCGGTCTCCACCCCTTCTGCAAGTACCTGAATATTCAGACTGCGGGTCATGGCGATAATGGCGTCCACCAGCCCCGGATTGTCGTCATTGACATTGATATCGCGCACGAACGAGCCATCAATCTTCAACGTATCCAACGGATAGCGCTTCAGATAGCTCAGGCTGGAATAACCGGTCCCGAAATCATCCATCGAGATATTGATCCCCACACTCTTCATACGTTCCAAGGTCAAGCGCGTTTCATCCGGCTTTTGGATAGCCGTGCTTTCGGTGATCTCAATATCCAACAAAGACGGGCTTAAGCCAGTATCACGCAAGGTATCCATGATCACATTGTCGACATCCTTCAGATGGAACTGGCGAGCCGACAAATTGACCGCAACACAAACCGGGGCAATACCGGACAATTGCCAGGCACGCATCTGCTGGCAAGCTGTACGCAATACCCATTCACCAATGGGGACAATCATGCCGGTTTCTTCTGCCAACGGAATGAATTCAGCAGGTGAGATCAACCCCAATTCAGGAGACTGCCAGCGCACCAACGCCTCCAGTCCGACAATACGGCGGCTGTCCAGATCAACCTGGGGCTGGTAGTACACCACGAATTCGTTACGATCGATTGCACCACGCAGGCGGGCTTCCAGCACCAGTCGCTCCATGGCACGAGCATTCATTTCCGGGTGATAGAACTGGAAGTTGTCACGCCCCAGTTCCTTAGCTCTATATAGCGCCACATCGGCGTTGCGCAGCAGGGTATCGATATCATCTGCATCGTTCGGAAACATGGCAATCCCGATGCTGACCCCAACAAACAGGTGATGCCCATCGATTTCGATCGGGCGACGCACCGCCCCCTGAATCTTTTCCGCGATATGTGACAGGAAGTCGCCATGTGGTATCTCCGGTACGATCAGCGCAAATTCATCGCCTCCCAGTCTTGCCAAGGTATCACCACGTCGCAGTACTTGCTGCATGTGTTGCGCCACTTCTTGCAACAACTGGTCACCTATGCCATGGCCCAGCGTATCATTGACTGTCTTGAAGCGATCCAGATCCATGTACAACACGCCAAACGGCGCGCCGTCCCGCTGGTTTGACACTGCCAACAGTTCAAGGCGATCTCTGAACAGGCGACGATTGGGCAATTCAGTCAGCGCATCATAGAACGCCAGATGACGAATAGTGCTCTCGGCAAATTTACGTTCGCTGATGTCCTCCGCCACGACCACAAAATGCGTGATCTGCCCGGCCGCACTACGCACGGGTGCTACGGTCTGCAAGCACCAGTATTGTTCGCCATTCTTCCGCCGGTAATTGATCTCACCATGCCACTCCCTGCCGCTGAGCATGTCACGCAACATGCCAGCAAACGCATCATGGGAACCCGGCTCGGTATCCAGTGCCTGCAGGCTCCTACCCAGCACATCTTCCTGACTGAAGCCACTGGTAACACAAAATTTGGGGTTCACATACTCAATGTCGCCCAACGCATCGGTAATAATCACCATATTACCGCTTTGCTCCACCGCCAATGACAGTTTGCTTAGCTGCTCGGTTGCACGCTTCATCTCCGTGATGTCATTGATCGCGGCCAATACTCGGTGATATTGCGATCCGCTTTTGCCCAAACCCCAGCTTGTCCCGACCTGGATGCGCTTGCCATCCAGCGTGTTGTATTCGGTCTCGGTATAAGTCGCTGTTTCGTTTCTCAGAATCGCACAGCCGATCTTCGCAAAATCATGTAAGGCATCTTCAGTCAGCATTTGTCTGAAATTGGCCAGCAATTGTTGCCTGGATGAGGCACCAAATACTTCCATCGCCGTCTGATTGACGTTATGAAGGTTGATACGATCGCAAAATGCCTGTCGGATCTGATGATTGGCCAGCAATGCCTCTGGCGATGCATTGGGATGTTGGCTTTGCAAGGCCTGTAAAAAACTCAGTGCCTCGGTGAAATCCTCTTCCCACAATGACACTGGCGCAGTATCAAATAGACGACGGTAGAGCTGTTCACTTTCGTTCAGGGCTGCCTGGGCCTGCTTGAGATTCGAAATATCCACAGCAAACAGAATACCCTCGCCATTCGGCAACGAAGCCCGGCCAGCCAATACCGCATGCTCACTACCATCGTCATGCCGAAGATGAATTTCAAATGGTTTGGAATACCCTGAATCATTCGATGTTTCTGCCAGAGGTTCAGCAAAATCATCTGGCAGCACACTTCGCCAGTGCGTACGACCTTCTGCCAGTTGCTGTCGTGTCCGATCAGACAACGCGAGGAAAATGTCATTGGCTTCTGTCAGGTATCCATCACTGGATACGAAAGCGATACCCAGCAGGTTCGATTCGAACAAACGTGTCAGCCTAGCTGTACTGATGTTCAATTGCTGTTGCGCTTGAACTTTTTCCGTCACATCATCTGCAATGATCAGACGCGCTGGCATTTCACCATATTCCACCGCATGGCTGAATACGTCCACGAGGATCAATTCACCGGTTTTGCTCCGTGTCTCCCATACGCCCAGCGCCAAACCATCCTGACTATCATCCTGCTGGATCACATGTAGATCCGGTAACATATGACAGGCAATGACTTCGTCCAACGTGCTGGTTGCCAGCTCATGTGGCCGGTAACCATAGCGGGACAGCATCGCATGGTTGATCGCTAGGATGCGATTGCTGCCACGTTCGTATACACACATCATGTGCGGGTTATCGTCAAACAGTGCTTGATAATAGGCTGCCGAACGACGCAACTGCGTTTCATAAGCGAGCCGTTCGGTAATGTCGTTGACCCAGATCAGCGATCGATCTAACGATGCGCCGGGCAGGCGACGAGCAATCAGTTGTGCTTGAAACAGACAACCGTCACGTCGTCGTGCCGTCATCACCAATGGTGGCGGCACCACACCACCTTGCAGAATGGACTGCATATAGGACACTACGGCCGTCTGCTCGTTCTGTGCAAGCATGTCCGCAAACGCAATGCCAATCGGCTCACCGGCGTTGGCAAAGCCAAACATCTGCAGGAAGGCCGGGTTAGCCATATCCACCATCCCCGCCTCCAATACCGCAATCGCATTGCTGGAGAAATCAAACACAGCCCGCAATTCGGCATCACGCTGTTTGATGGTATGCCCAGCACGACGCACCCGGAAGGAAAGCAGCAGTAGCAAAATCCCTGCGGCCGTAAAACCAATCGCCGCTGAAATCAGGTTTGGCAATGCAGCCAAGCCATCGGGCTCTCGCTGTTGCCGCAAGATATCCATCGACAGGTAAACCCAGCCGGAAAGGGCAGAGAAGAAAAACAGAACCAGCACACCCCAAATTGCAGTTGCAATTCTGGAGTCGCCGAAATTGGGACGATTCAACATGTCCTCATCAGGTTGAATAACGAGTATATGGGCAGCCATGCCAACCGACTGCTTGCCAGTTAGTGCATGTCACACCAAAATCATGGTGCTCATGTCAATTGCAAACGCGCTGACATTACTTGGCATAATACAGGCGCTGTTACCGTTATCGCCGAAAATACGTCATCGTGCAAATGAGGACCTCAAAAACAAAATGGCCAGCTCACGCCAGCCATTTTGTTTGCCGCCACTTGGGCATTACAGCTTGCCTGCAACCCAATCGGCTACGCTAACAAGCGCTACTGGCAGCGCTTCCGGTTGGGTACCACCCGCCTGAGCCATATCGGAACGACCGCCCCCTTTGCCACCTACCTGTTGGGCAACAAAGTTGACTAGCTCACCCGCTTTGACCTTGCTCGTTGAATCGGCAGTGACACCTGCAACCAGTAATACCTTACCATCATTCACTGTCGCCAGAACGATGGCTGCCGAACCCAATTTGTCCTTGAGCTTGTCCATCATGTCACGCAGGGTATTGCCGTCCGCACCATCAATCACCGCAGCCAGCACCTTGAGCCCTTTAATCTCCTTAGCCTGGGCCAGTAGTTCGTCACCTTGGCTGGAAGCCAGTTTGCCTTTCAAACGTGCCAGTTCTTTCTCAAGGACTTTGACGTTTTCCTGAATTTGGCCAATCTTACTCAGCAGTTCAGCTGGTTGCACCTTGACCAAGGCTGCAACCTCTTTCAGTTGGGCTTCCTGTGCTTGTACGAAAGCCAATGCACCTTCACCGGTCACAGCCTCGATACGACGCACACCTGCGGCCACACCACCTTCGGAGATAATCTTGAAGAAGCCGATATCGCCAGTCCGATGCACGTGTGTTCCACCACACAGTTCAGTGGAAAAATTACCCATCTTCAGCACACGAACCTCATCGCCATACTTTTCGCCAAACAGCGCCATGGCGCCAGCACGTATTGCGTCATCGTAGGACATCAAGGTAGCGGTCACATCGTAATTGGATGCAACAACGTGGTTAACCACCGCCTCAATACGAGCCAGTTCTTCGGTAGTGACAGCTTGAGTATGGGCAAAGTCGAAACGGGTACGTTCATGATTCACCAACGAGCCCTTTTGCGACACATGCCTACCCAAAACCTCGCGCAATGCAGCGTGCAACAGGTGTGTCGCAGAGTGATTACGGGCCGTCGCCACACGCTTATGCAGATCGATAGTGGCTTGTACCGCGTCGCCCACTTTCAATGCCCCACGTGTTAGTTGACCAGTATGGCCAAACACGGCCGCCTTGATTTTCTGGGTATCCAGTACATCGAACAGCGCATCCAAACCGCCTGCGGCAGAAATTTCACCAAGGTCACCCACCTGACCGCCACCTTCAGCATAGAACGGCGTATTGTCGAGGACGACAATCCCTTCATCACCAGTCTGCAATTGCTCGACAGCTTCACCATTCTTATACAATGCCAGCACAGTTGCATCCACGCTGGACTTCAAATACCCCTCGAAACAGGTATCCTTCCCACAGTATTCAACGTTGCCAGTCATCTTGAAGGTTGATGCTGCACGTGCGCGGTCGCGCTGGGCTTCCATCTCGCGCTCGAAGCCCCCCATGTCGACTTCCACCTCACGCTCACGACAGATATCGTTGGTCAGATCTGCCGGGAAACCAAACGTATCGTACAATTTGAAAGCCACGTCCCCGGATAGCACTTTCGTGCCATCGGCCAAAGCGGCTTCCAACAGCCCCATTCCGTTATCCAGCGTTTTTGCAAACTGCTCTTCTTCCTGCTTAAGTGCAGAAGCAATACGTTCTTGCTCAGTCTTCAACTCAGGATAAGCATCCCCCATCACCTCAACCAAGGTTGGCACCAGTTTGTGGAAGAACAGGCCCTTTTGGCCCAGTTTGTAACCGTGGCGGATCGCACGACGGATAATTCGGCGCAATACATAACCACGACCATCATTGGATGGCATAACACCGTCAGCGATCAGGAATGAACAGGCACGGATATGATCTGCAATGACATTCAGTGACGGACTGTTACGGTCTGCCGCACCCGTTGCACGTGTCGCCGCCTCGATCAATGTCTGGAACAGGTCGATCTCATAATTGGAATGTACATGCTGAAGCACAGCAGAAATACGCTCCAACCCCATCCCAGTATCGACGGAGGGTTTCGGTAGTGGGTGCAGCGTACCACTCTCGTCACGGTTGAACTGCATGAATACGTTGTTCCAGATTTCGATGTAGCGATCACCATCTTCCTCAGGTGATCCGGGAGGCCCACCCCAGATTTCCGGGCCATGATCGTAGAAAATCTCGGTACACGGGCCACACGGGCCTGTATCACCCATCGTCCAGAAATTGTCAGACGCGTAAGGCGCACCTTTGTTATCGCCAATGCGGATCATGCGCTCGGCAGGAATACCGACTTCTTTATGCCAGATATCGTAGGCTTCATTATCTGTGGCATAAACGGTCACCCAGAGTTTTTCTTGTGGCAAGTTCAACCATTGTGGCGAAGTCAGGAATTCCCATGCGTATTTGATGGCATCCTGTTTGAAATAGTCACCAAAGCTGAAATTACCCAACATCTCGAAGAAAGTATGGTGACGTGCAGTGTAGCCGACGTTTTCCAAGTCATTGTGCTTACCACCTGCACGAACACATTTCTGAGAAGTCGTGGCACGGGTATAGGCGCGCTTGTCAAAACCAAGGAAGACATCCTTGAACTGGTTCATACCTGCATTGGTAAACAACAATGTCGGGTCATCACCCGGTACCAAGCTGGACGATGCCACAACCTGGTGGCCCTTCGAAGCAAAAAAGTCGAGGAATTTCTGTCGGATTTCTGCGGATTTCATCCTGTGCAAACCTTATCGTTCTCTATCTTTTATTCAGCTTGTGTCGTGCAGGTCTGACTTGCCATACACCACCCCAAACATTCCAGCAATTCATTCACGGCTGGCGGCCCTGGCCACCACAACTCATCGTCAGCCATCACTGATTGTAGCTCGGCGCCAACACCCACAAATCGCCAGCCCAAAGACCGCGTCGCTGTCTGATCCCAATGACCGTCACCGACATATGCGACCGCATCGAACGCTGTCACTGCATATTGCGTCAAGGCGCGATGATGAGCCAATTGCATGATGGCTTGACGAGATGTTGCTTCACATGCAGCCGCAAACGGGACTTGCTGTAAATCATAACCACAACCTTCCAGCTTCAGCCTAGCTTCTGCCCCCCAGCCTCCGGTAGCAATTGCAATGGCCACATCCGATCGCTGCTTGAGAGCCGCCCACAAGGGAATGCCGCCTGGCAATGGCTGGCAGTGCGTGGTATGCACAGCATGATAAGCACGCATCAACCCATTGAATCGTCCCTGAACTGCTGCAGATTCCTCTTCAGTCACCAACCGTCCAAATGCACGCAGGACAATCTCACCAAGGATACCGGAGGATGTGACATGCGTATAGGCACGCCAGTCCGGGTTGATTTCACGAATACCCAGTACTTCATCGACGGCTTGGCAAAACAGTTCGCCATCGTAGTGCAGTGAGTCGACGAGCGTACCGTCAACGTCAAACATGATCAGTTTCAAAGCATAGACTCTTCAGACAAATATACCTGCCAGTAACCAATCCCTGACTCATCTCAAAAACAAGCCAAGCTACATACAGTCATGTATATAGTCAGACAAAACACCATATTGACAGGGAAGCCACATTGGCTGGCAGGCCAAAAGCAGGAATATACACGCTCAACGCATGAAGCGCACCGCTCAGATAAGCCCGTTCACATCTCTTGGTATTTGATACATTGACAGTGGTGGTGAGATCGGAAACGGTACTGACCAAGGCTGTGGAGGACGACAGCTTATAAGATTTCGTGCCCAGACCTACTACACATGACAACTATCACCCATTGAAACTGATCTACACCATCGCACCAGATGGAGAATGCTGCTCTCGATGAGAAGTCACCAATAGGCAATCAGCCTCCGGGAGCCAACATACCCATTTCACGGTAATCAATTGCAATCGCTTTACCGTTTTTCAAGCCACAACGGACTTCCAGTGCAGACCATTGCACACCACTTTGACGTTTTCGGGCAATCGCCTTGAAAGTCACCAGCTCATCGACTTTACGTGGTTTGGCTTTGCTGAACACCTGATTGAACGGAATCTTGTCTGCCGACAGATAGCTGGGCTTATCTTTTTGGTCGGTATCGACATAACCGATACGGTCAAAGGCCCGGCTCTTACCAATAACATCATCTGTAACAGCCATGCAGAAAGGCATGAAATCGGGCATACCTTCCAAGGTTTGATAGTAGGCAACACGTTTTTCATAAGTGCTGGCTTGCGCTACACCTATTATTGTCACACTAAACAATACAATCCAGGCAACGGGCCTCATTCATCCTCCAGATTCCGCAAGATCTTGAGGATGACATCATAGCCGAAGCCACGACTCTGCAAAAATCTTACCTGCCTAGCCTTCTCTTTATCGCTATCTGGCAACTGACCAAATTTACGTTGCCACAACGCGCGTGCCACAGCAAGATCATCATGCATTACCGCATTTAGCTCCGCATCGATGATTTCGCTCGCTACACCCTTCTCGCGCAATTCCTGACGGATTCGACGGGTACCAAACTGGCCATTGCGATGGCGAACCATCTGTTCGGCATATCGGTTATCGGACAACCACCCTTCCTCGCACAAAGTAGCGAGCAAGGTGTCTATTTCAGCGCTATCCTCACAATAACGAGCCAGCTTGGCAGCCAATTCAGTGCGTGAGTGTTCGCGGCGTGCCAAGATCCGCAAAGCCCGGTCACGCAACGAAACTTCATTGTCAGAACGCGGGCTCATCCTCTGCATCATTAACGATATCGGTGTTTGCAAAAGTCTTGTTTACACCCGCAGCATCCCGAACTTTGTTTTCGATTTCTTTGGCGATGGCTGGATTTTCACGCAAGTATTCACGGGAATTATCCTTGCCCTGGCCAATTTTGCTGCCGCCATAGGAATACCAAGCTCCAGATTTCTCCACGATCTTGAACTGCACACCTAATTCAATGATTTCCCCCTCACGGGAAATACCTTCGCCATAGAGAATATCGAACAATGCTTCGCGGAAAGGTGGTGAAACCTTGTTTTTGACAACCTTGACGCGAGTTTCGTTACCGATGACTTCCTCACCCTTCTTGATCGAGCCAATTCGACGAATATCCAGACGAACCGACGCATAGAATTTCAGCGCGTTACCACCAGTGGTAGTCTCTGGGTTACCAAACATCACACCGATCTTCATGCGGATCTGGTTGATGAAGATCACCAAGGTGTTGGTACGTTTGATGTTGGCAGTCAGCTTACGCAGTGCCTGACTCATCAAGCGTGCTTGCAAGCCCACATGGCTGTCACCCATCTCACCTTCAATTTCTGCTTTGGGAACTAAGGCGGCTACTGAATCAATCACGATGATGTCAACACCGCCAGAACGCACCAGCATGTCGGAAATTTCCAACGCTTGTTCACCAGTATCTGGTTGAGAGATCAACAT
Organism: Chitinivorax sp. B; assembly: GCF_005503445.1. Classification (NCBI taxonomy): domain Bacteria; kingdom Pseudomonadati; phylum Pseudomonadota; class Betaproteobacteria; genus Chitinivorax; species Chitinivorax sp. B. Next base: position 81,856 of record NZ_SCOH01000010.1, read on the forward strand.
TTCCGGTACATTCACACCCAATTTGGCGGCATAGGTTGGGTCAAGCGCATTTTCAGCATCAATATATGCAGCAACCCCCCCCATTTTCTGTACTTCGGCCACTACCTGCAGACACAAAGTGGTTTTACCAGATGACTCCGGACCGTAAATTTCAATGATACGGCCTTTGGGCAGCCCCCCCACACCCAACGCCAGATCCAGGCCCAGCGAGCCGGTGGAGACGACTTGCAAATCGTTCTCGATCTGGTTTTCGCCCATCTTCATGATTGAGCCCTTGCCAAACTGCTTTTCGATTTGCGCCAGCGCCGCAGCCAGCGCTTTGTTCTTGTTGTCATCCATCAGCGTCGAGTCCTTTGAAAAGTCAATCAATTATTGCATAATCAGCGTGGCCCATTCGGCGCCATCAAAGACTGTATATTTATACAGAATTCAATTCATTCCTGCAAGCTAATCTTCACATTCAACCAGCTGCTCAATCTGTCAAATCGTGCTGTAAAGCGGGCGCGCGATCGATTCTATACAGCACAGCCATGACTCCCAAAGTTGCCGCGAGCAGGTAGCCGGCGCCAAACAACCAGAATACGTAAGGAATAAGAAAGTAATAGCAACGCATACCCAGGCTGTAATAGCCCCCTGCCCGATTGATCAGCATAGTTGCACGTGGTAAAGCAGTTGGCACTTTTTCCGGATCGCGAAATGCTGCCAATACATAGCCCAGATGATTGAAGATTCTGATGGCCGTTGTGAAGCAGAAAAAAGCAGAGATCAGCAGTAGTACAATAACCATCACCTTGACCAGCAACAACCCTGGTGTCAAACCATAGCGAATGCCAAACAGGCTGATACTGCCATTGTGCCCTGCCTGCGCACCAAAGCTCAGGGTGCCAATGATCAGCAAGACTGCTGTTGAGGCAAGAAATGTTGCAGCCATGGTGGAGTTTCGCAATGTCTGCACGGCCAGGATGTCATCCCCGCCACGTTTTGCCAGCATGACCAACCATTCCTTCCTTGCTTCGTTGCTCATACCAAACAAGGAATAGTGCGGGTCACGCCGAGTGCGGATCTTGACCATCTGCTGATACAGCCAAAGTAAAAACGTCGATGTGATCAAACATATCAAATCGATGGGGTTGGCCAACAATCCAGCAATACCTTGCTCCACCCTGCCTCCAATGGTTTCAAGCCGTTAAATCACACGAAAAAGCAGCACCTGAGCTAGCACCTACAACCTGTCAGCATTATAAAACGACAAGGCCGTCGCCCACTGCGACGGCCCAGCCAATCCACCGAATGAACTGAACGTTACTGATACTTCTTCCCGATTTTATCAGCCGTACCATCACTGACTACGGATTTCACTGCTTCATTCAGTTTATTCACCACGTCGTCTGGTACCCCCTTGTTGCAGGCCAGCCACATCTGGCTATCTTTGGGGTCTCCGAGCTGATAGACCGACTTGATCTTACCCTTGAAACCTTCGCGTCCGGCCTTGAACACGCCACTCTTGGCTCCACCTACCCACAGATCGATGCGCCCGGCCGCCAGTTTCGGCAGATTTTGCACATCCTGAACAACACGCTCCAGCTTTAGCCCCTGCTTCTCGACAAAATCGCCGTAGGCATCACCATTGTAGCCACCGACCTTGTACTTTTTGGCTTCGTCCAGCGAGCTGATCTTGATTGGACTATCTGCTTTGGCAAACAGGGTAATTTCGTCTGCCACCAGGGGGCCGATCCATTTGAACAGTTTTTCACGCTCGGCATTACGTACCGCTGAATAGACACAAACATCCGCCTGGCCTTTAGCCATACTCAATGCCCGTTCCCAGGGTAGCAGTTCGATCTTGGCATCAACCTTGGCGCGCTTCAACGCCTCTTGAACAATTTCCGTTGAAATGCCACTGACCTTGCCACCTTCTGGCATATTGAATGGAGGATAATCTTCAGTGGTCAGGGTAAGCGCACCAGCAGTACCGCCAGTACCCAATGCTCCAACGACAAGAATCAGAGATATCAACGTTCGTTTACGCATAAAGCCTCCGTCGCAATTTCGGTAACAGGAAATTAACATTAGCTAATCCAGCTGTATTTGGCCACGGAAAATGGCACCATCATTTGATGCCCGTCACCCCCTCCTCCAGCAGCGGGGTCACTTCACCGTTCGTTTCCAGTCGCACATGTTCAATTTCCTCAAATCGGCGCGAAATCTTCTGGCTGGTAATTTGCACCGCCTCCGCATCTTGATGTGCCATACGAATGTGATCCGCAAGTTTGGCCATACGCTGGTCAAAACGCTTGAACTCGACGCCCAGCTTGGACAAGGCATCCTTAATGATATGAACCTGGCGGCGCGTTTCCACATCCTTGATTACGGCCCGCGCCGTATTCAAGACTGCCATCATTGTCGTCGGCGATACAATCCACACCCGCTTTTGTAGTGCATGCTGTACCAACTCAGGATGGTAAGCATGAATTTCAGCAAAAACGGCCTCTGCTGGAACAAACATCAGTGCACCATCAGAGGTCTCCCCCGGCACAATATATTTTTCACTGATGGAGTCGATATGTCGTTTCACGTCAATCTTGAACTGCTTTTCCGCCGCAACTCGCTCACTGGATGCCTGTTCTGCTGCGAAAATGCGGTGATAGTTTTCCAAGGGAAATTTGGAGTCGATGGCCACTGTTCCTGTTGGCTCCGGCAGGTGCAACACGCAGTCGGCGCGCATCTTATTGGACAGCGTTTCCTGAAATTTATAGAACTGCGCCGGCAGAATATTAACGACCAACGCCTCCAGTTGAACCTCACCAAATGCGCCACGCGAGCGCTTATCGCCCAACAGCTCCTGCAGACTGACCACGTTAGTGGTTAATCCATCAATTTTTTTCTGCGCCTCATCAATCACGGCCAATCGAGCCATCACATTGGCAAAGGTCTCATTGGTCTTTTTAAAGCCTTCCTCCAAGCGATCTGATACCTTGCCGGAAATCTGCTCCAGACGAGCATCCACAGCCAGGGTCAATTGCTCTACGGTACGAGTCAACTGCTCAGTTGTCACTTTCATGGTGGAGTGGACAGTATCCAACTGCAGTTTGCCTTGTTCTGCCAGTATCTCGAACACGCAACGAAGTAACTCTTCTTTCAACGCGTCCTGCCGACCCGCCATGGCCTGTGAAAAATCCGCCAGCTGCTTGATCATGTTTTCGCGATTGGCCGCCAATTGTTCAGCCTGGGCTTGTTGTACAGCCTGCATTTGCTGGCGTGCCAGTTGCAGCTCGGTCACCACTACATTTCTCAGGCGTTCGAAGGATTCAGTCATCGCCGTGCGTAACCGCTCACCATTTTCAGCATCTGTACGCGCTAAACGGTCACCAAAATCCCCTAGCACGTGGTGAATATCGCCCACCATTGCGCGGTGTTTTTCTTCCAGTGCTTGCATCACGCCGACGGCCAGCGACTCTTGCGATGCGGTCAACTGGCCCAGCTTCCACACCACCACCGCAGCAGCTAACAAAATGAAAATCGTTGCCAAACCAAACAGGGTCTCTAGCATTATTGAACAACCTCAATGAAACAATGTCCCAGACAAGCCGGGGGCGAATACAGGAATAACTGCAGGCTTCCCCTTTGATTTCGCGGTAGCCAACGTTCTGCAAATACAGGACGGGATTGGGATTTGGGGCAAGCTCAGCGGAGTATAGCGCGCCAATTGTGAAGGTGCGCCGTTATGCGACAAATGAGATACAGCAATACAGCTTTTAGTCGCAACGCAAGTTGAAAAAGCCGTCAATCAGACCGGATTGACGGCTCACTACGGCAGGCCCTAGCTACGTGCCACAATCAATCTCGGGGCACACCAGCAAGTAAAATCAGGGTGTCAGTCGATCGCAGGCATCTGCAGTATTCTGCAACAATGTTGCAACCGTCATCAGACCAACACCACCAGGCACTGGCGTAATCCAACCAGCCACATCTTTGGCTCCGTCGAAATCGACATCACCAACAACTTTGCCATCGTCCAACCGGTTGATGCCCACATCGATGACAATCGCACCAGGCTTCAACCATTCCGCCTTCACAAAATGTGGACGACCCACCCCCGCCACAACGATATCTGCCTGGCGCACCAACCCCGGCAAATCATAGGTGGCACTGTGACAGACCGTGACCGTACAGCGTGCCAGTAGCAACTCCAGTGCCTGTGGGCGACCAACTATATTTGAAGCCCCGATCACCACGGCATGCTTACCCTTCAAGTCGATGCCGGTCGTCTCCAGCAAGGTCATGACACCTCGCGGTGTGCAGGGACGCAGCAATGGAATCTTCAATGCAAGTCGCCCGATATTGTATGGGTGGAACCCATCTACATCCTTTTCCGGATTGATTGCTTCAATCACTGCCTCGGCATTCAAATGTCTAGGGAGTGGCAATTGCACGAGAATGCCATCAATGCTGGGATCTTCATTCAGCTGTTTGACCAATTTCATCAGGTCGTCCTGTGAAGTCGTGTCAGGCAGATCATAAGAAACCGAGCGAATGCCAGTGGCTTCACACTTCAGGCGTTTGTTACGGACATAAATGGCCGAGGCGGGGTCCTGCCCAACCAATACCACAGCCAGCGCAGGCGCACGTTTGCCTGCGGCAATACGTGTTTTGACACGTTCCGCCACAGAATTGAGGATAGATTCGGAAACAACTTTGCCACTGATGATGGTCGCGCTCATGGATGGGATCTGTGTGATAGGGTATTGTTGAATATAAAAAAAGCAAAAGTCAGCCTTGGCTGGCTTCCACAGGACAATGGAGCAATTTTCTCATTTTTTGCATGAAAGGCTCAAGCAGAGTTGACACCATGAAAAGAGTTCCGTATAGTTCGGCCTCTCTTCGGCGGGGTGTAGCGCAGCCTGGTTAGCGCACCTGATTTGGGATCAGGGGGTCGTGAGTTCGAATCCCACCACCCCGACCAGAAGACCCAGTTTTAAAGTTTGGCTTTCCGACGGGCTGCCCGTAGCTCAACTGGATAGAGCAACGGCCTTCTAAGCCGTAGGTTACAGGTTCGATTCCTGTCGGGCAGGCCAAAACAAGTTTCAATGGCGGATGTAGCTCAGTTGGTAGAGCACTGGATTGTGGCTCCAGGTGTCGTGGGTTCGATCCCCATCATTCGCCCCACTCTTCGCATTATCAAACACTTAAGCTTGATGATACAAACAGTGTAAAAGCCCTGATTCCTTGAATCAGGGCTTTTTTCATTTTCTATTCCGTCACCTTTCCCTCCTGATTCGCTGATACTTCAGTTGATACCCCTCATCGATTGCATTACCATGCAATTAAATTAAAGCAATTACTCGAATCAGCATTAAATGCTTATTTTCAGTAGGCAAACACGCACAACGCCGGTTGTGTAGTTCCGTGTAATGATCATTGCTGTCGATGCTCAACACACGGTCAAGCACAAGACATTGTTGTGTCATGTCATCACAGCTGGCTCGGAACAGCGCCAGCTTGATATCGAGTTGCATGGGGAGCGCGTCATGAAATATGTCCGAGCTGTTGCAGTAGTACTCATTACCGCCTGTTTGGCAGCGTGCTCTACCGCGCCCAAGAATCAAAAGCTGGTAAAGGGTCCGGCTCAAACCCAATATGAAGATCAGGTCGAAATCAAATATCTCGGCGGAGGTGGATTGCTATTGAAACGTGGCCAGGACGCCATCCTCACCTCACCGTTCTTCAGCAACTTTGCCTCTTGGGAACTGTTGATTCCTCGCAAGCCTCGTCTTGATCTGATCGATAACAACCTGACTGACGATATCAGCCATATCGATGCCATTCTACTTTCCGGCTCACATTACTATCGCGCACTTGACGTACCCTACATTGCCGAAGCACGCGCGCCACACGCCAAAATCTATGGTGGTGAAACCGCCAAACACCTGCTGACACCGGCTATCGACAAATCACGCCTCGTTGCCATCAATGAAAAAGCAGCATCTGGTGCCGCACCAGGTGAGTGGATTTACACTCGTAACAAGCGCATTCGCTTCATGGCGATTGATACCGACTTGGTCAGTCCCGTTGGCATGTTGGCGAACGGCAAGTTAAATGAAGATCAGGACAAGCTGCCACGCCTACCACGCAACTATCCAGCGGGCGAAAGCTTTGCCTACCTAATTGACTTTTTGAATGCGAATGGTGCTGTCGCTTTCCGAGCCTTTTATCAAGACGCCCCCTCCAACTATGGTATGGGCAATATACCGGATCTGGACGATACCGATCGCGCCCCCGTCGATGTCGCATTCCTTGGCGTGAGTCGCTTTTACAAAGCCGACCGGTATCCTGAACATATTCTGAGAAGTACCAAACCGCGTCATATCGTCACAATCCGCTGGGAAAATATCCATCAACCACAAACAGCCATATTGCGTGAAGACACGACAGGTGACCTCGATGAATTCCAGAAACTGATACGGCAGACATCTCAAGCGCCAGTCAAAGTGCCGGCCCCAGGCAGCGCACTCAATTTCCGGGTAAAATCGGCTGAGACAATCCAAACCGCCGCAAACTAGCTCATGATCAGTTGAACAACACCTTGTCGTCCAACTGGTGTCATGCCTGATGCGGCAAAGGATCACCGCATGACTGAGCACAGTTACAACAGCCCACGCTGGCTTCCCGGCGGCCATCTACAGACCATCTTTCCTGCAGTCGCCCGTCGCCCTGAACCATTACGCTATCGTCGCGAACGCTGGGATACACCGGATGGCGATTTTATCGATCTCGACTGGGTCGACGGTTCGCCTCATGCCCCGTTGGTAGTGTTATTCCATGGCTTGGAGGGGTCGTCAGCCAGCCACTATGCGTTAGCTTTGATGCGCCATGCCCACCGCTTGGGTTGGCGTGGGGTCGTTCCGCATTTTCGCGGTTGTAGTGGCGAGCTGAACCGACTGCCACGCGCTTACCATGCCGGTGATTCGGCGGAAGTTGATTGGATTCTACGCAGATTACGCGCACAGTCTGGTGATGTACCAATCTTCGCAGCCGGTGTATCGCTCGGTGGCAACATGCTCTTGAAGTGGTCAGGTGAGCAAGCCAGTCACGCCCAATCAATTGTCAGTGCCGTTGCCGGTATTTCCGTACCGCTGGATCTTGCCGTTGCCGGCATCGCACTGGATGCAGGGCTCAGTCGCCACATCTATACCCGCAATTTTCTGCAAACCTTGCGGCACAAGGCGCTTCAAAAACTGGCTTGCTTCCCGCATCTGGCGGACCGTAAACGGATTCTGATGGCGCGCACCTTCTCACAGTTCGACGATGCCTTTACAGCCCCGATTCATGGATTCAGGGACAAGGATGACTATTGGCAACAGGCCAGCAGCAAACCGTGGTTGAAGCAGGTGAAAGTGCCGGCATTGGTACTAAATGCCCGTAATGACCCATTCCTGCCCGCGCATGCTTTGCCAGCACGACATGAGGTAGCATCAGTAGTACAGACAGAGTATCCGGAACATGGTGGACATGTCGGCTTTCTGAGCGGGGAATTCCCAGGGCATCTGGACTGGCTGCCACATAGGCTGGAACTGCATTTTCGTCGCTTCTTGTAATCAGTATCTGCTAGGTTTGATGGTAGAATCTTTGCCGAATGTCATAGCCTAGGCTCATATCATGCCACGTTACCCCAAGGAAATTTTCAAAGCCTACGACGTGCGCGGGATTGTCGGTTCAACCCTGACTCCCGAAATCGTCGAAGGTATCGGTCATGCCATCGGCTCAGAAGCCGTGGATCGTAAATTGAAGACCATCGTCATCGGCCGCGACGGCCGCTTGTCCGGCCCCGACCTGAGTGCAGCTTTGGCACGCGGGATTCAGAAAGCTGGCATCAATGTGATTGACGTTGGCCGTGTAGCCACTCCCATGCTGTATTTCGCAGCCTATCATCTGGAAACGTTCTCCGGTGTGATGGTGACAGGTAGCCATAACCCGCCTGAATACAACGGGCTGAAGATGATGCTGGGTGGCGAGACGCTGGCTGGTGAACATATCCAGCATCTGCGTGAGCGGTTGGAAAACGACAACCTGCATCATGGTGAAGGCAAATTCAGTGAGGCAAACGTTGTTGAGGACTACCTAGCTCGCATCGTGGGCGACATCAAACTGTCCCGCCCGATGAATATCGTTGTCGATTGCGGCAATGGCGTACCGGGAGCATTTGCACCCGTACTTTACCGTCGTCTGAACTGCCGCGTGCGTGAGCTGTTCTGCGAGGTGGATGGCACCTTCCCCAATCATCATCCAGATCCCGCCAAACCAGAAAACCTGCAGGATGTGATCCATGCCCTGGCCAGCACCGATGCCGAGCTGGGCTTGGCCTTTGATGGCGATGGCGATCGACTGGGTGTGGTCACCAAAGATGGACAGATCATCTACCCGGATCGTCAGCTGATGTTGTTTGCCGGTGACGTGCTGTCGCGTAACAAAAAAGCCAAGATCATCTATGACGTCAAATCCACCCGCAATCTGGCGCCTTGGATCAAAGAGCACGGTGGCGAGCCGATCATGGCCCGTACCGGCCACTCCTTCATCAAGCAGAAAATGAGGGAAACCGGCGCGGCATTGGCCGGCGAGATGAGTGGGCACGTATTCTTCAAAGAACGCTGGTACGGTTTCGATGACGGCCTGTACGCCGGTGCCCGCCTGCTGGAAATCCTGTCGCAAGTGGATGACCCAAGCGCCGTGCTGAACAACCTGCCAAACGCGGTCAGCACACCAGAACTCAATGTAAAGATGAAGGAAGGCGAGCATTATGCGCTGATCGACAAGCTTCAGGCCACAGCCCAATTCACCAATCCGGTCGATATCATCACGATCGACGGCCTGCGTGTAGAGTATGAAAAAGGTTTTGGCTTGGCACGTGCATCGAACACCACACCCGTGATCGTGTTGCGTTTCGAAGCCAACGATGAAGCCTCGCTGGATGCCATCAAAGATGATTTCCGTCGCGTACTGAAAACAGCAGCACCAGAACTTGAACTGCCGTTCTAAATACGATCGAAGGTGCACTTCAACTAAAAAGCCCGTACATGTACGGGCTTTTTTACGTTCACCTGGCATCAACATTGGTTTAGCCGCACCCCTCATTCAAACTCACGTGAGTGTTGTTGACGTAACCGCAGTGCGTTGCCAACCACAGACACCGAACTCATGCTCATCGCCAATGCGGCAATCATAGGCGATAGTAGTAGCCCGGTGAATGGGTACAACACACCTGCAGCAACGGGCACCCCCAATGCGTTATACAGCAGTGCAAACAGCAGGTTTTGTTTCATGTTGGCAACCGTGGCGACAGAAATATGTCTGGCGATGGCGATACCCCGCAAGTCGCCCTTGACCAGTGTCACTTGCGCGCTGTGCATCGCCACATCGGTCCCGGTTCCCATCGCAATCCCCACATCCGCCTTTGCCAACGCCGGCGCGTCATTGATCCCGTCACCAGCCATGGCAACAACACGCCCCCGTTGTTGAAACTGTTCGACCAGTGCCAACTTGTCTGCCGGTTTGACCTCGCCATGCACCGCATCGATACCAAGACGTCGCCCGACTGCACGCGCCGTATCCACACCGTCACCCGTGGCCATCACCACTTGAATGCCCGCTTGCCGCAATGCCTGCAGGGCAGCCGGCGTACTGCTCTTGATTGGGTCGGATACCACCAGCAAACCTGCCAGCCGGCCATCCACGGCAAGCTGGATCACACTTGCCCCTGTCAACCGTGCGGCCTCGGCCTCAGTTGCAAACGTATCATCCTCAATTTGAAACTGCGCCATCAATGCACGATTACCCAAGATAAGATCATGACCGGCTACGCGGCCACGCACACCGATGCCGGACGACGATTCGAAATCCGTTGCCTTGTCGAGCGGCAGGCCGCGTTCATGCGCTGCGCGCACGATTGCGTCAGCCAGCGGATGTTCGCTGTGTTGGTCCAGGCTGGCGGCCATTCTCAGCATGTCGGCTTCGTTGAAGCCGGGCGCCACGATGACACGCTCAAACGTCGGCTTGCCTTCGGTCAACGTGCCGGTCTTGTCGACAATCAAGGTGTCGATGCGGCGCAGATGCTCGATCGCCGCAGCATCACGGAACAAGACACCCTGCGTGGCGGCCCTGCCCGTCGCCACCATGATCGACATGGGCGTGGCCAGCCCCAACGCACAAGGACAGGCAATGATCAGCACCGACACGGCATTGAGCAGACCAAAGACCCAACTCGGCTCTGGCCCGAACCATCCCCACGCAAAGAAGCTGAGGATGGCAACAACAATGACACCAATCACAAAGTATCCTGCAATGACATCAGCCATGCGTTGCATGGGTGCTTTGGATCGCTGTGCCATGGCCACCATCTGAACAATTTGCGCTAGCACGGTCTGGTTGCCGACCTGTTCTGTACGCATCAGCAAGGCACCACTGATATTCAAGGTTGCGCCAATCAACTTATCCCCTATGCACTTGGCCACTGGTATTGGCTCGCCTGTCAGCATGGATTCGTCAACGGAACTGCTGCCTTCCGTCACCACACCATCAACCGGTATTTTTTCACCGGGTCGTATCCGCAACAGATCGCCGACCCTGACTGCCTGGATGGGCACGTCCTCGTCGGTGCCCCCCTCGCGAACACGTCGCGCCATTTTGGGAGCCAAACCGAGCAGGGCCTTGATGGCAGCCGATGTTTGCGAGCGGGCGCGCAGTTCCAGTATCTGCCCCAACAAGGTCAGCGAGATGATGACGTCGGCCGCTTCGAAATACACGCCGATCCGCCCCATCGACATAAATGATGCCGGAAAGATTTGCGGTGCCATCGTGGCCGTCAGGCTGTACAGAAATGCGGCGGCCGTCCCCAGGCCAATCAATGTCCACATGTTGGGGCTGCGATGAACCACAGACTGCAGGCCACGAACGAAGAAAGGCATACCTGCCCAGAGCACCACAGGTAACGACAACACCAACTCAATCCAGCTCTGGGTGGCCATGCTGACCCAGTCGAGGCGATGCCCCATCATTGCCAACAAGGTGACCGCGACGGTGATGGGCAGTGTCCACCAGAACCGGCGGCTAAAGTCTTGCAGTTCGGGATGATCGTCATCCCCCACATCAGGCATGATCGGTTCAAGCGTCATGCCACACTTGGGGCAATTGCCCGGTTGAGCGCTGCGAATTTCCGGATGCATGGGGCAGGTATAGATCGTTCCGGGCGGCATTGCCGGCTTTCCGGCGATCTGCTGCTCAGGTTCCGCCATTTGCTCAACATCACGATGCCGGTTGACCACGGGCACCAGCACCATATGGCAAATTGGGCAGGTACCGGGCCGATCCTGCACGACTTCAGGATGCATCGGACACGTGTATGAAGCCGCTGACATGGGTGGCCTCAGCCCAATCGGTGGGTGCTCATGTGGCAATGCGGCGGTGCGATGGTCATGCCGGTTGTTCATGATCCACCCCGTTTGATCCAAGGCTGATGCGGGGGCTGGCGAGGTTCATCGCTGTGCAATCTGGGGATGAAGGCAGGCGTTTGCGCTTGATATCGCCGGAAGTCCTCGCCAAAACGGTCAAGCATCTGAGCCTCCTCTTGCCGTGCAAGTCGAGCATAGACCAGCACCAACAATGGGAACATCACTAGGGTCACCAGTGTCGGCCACTGCAGCAGAAAGCCGAACATGATCACTACAAAACCCACATATTGCGGGTGCCGTATCCGAGCATACGGCCCAGTCATCGCCACCTGTTGGTGAACTTGGGCTTGGTACAACACCCGCCACGATGACGAAAGCAGCCAGAACCCGCCAAAGATGAATACCGTGCTGAGTACATGGAAATGCCCCCAATGCGGGTTGAGGCGCCAACCAAACATGATTTCGAGGAGATGCCCAGCATCATGTGACAGAAAATCCACGCCAGGGAATGTCTTGGTCAACCAAGGCATGAGCAGGTAGATGGTCAGGGGAAAACCATACATCTCGGTAAACAGCGCAACAATGAACGCCGAAAACATGCCCAAGGAACGCCAGTCGCGTGGTGAACTGGGCTTGGCAAAGCTGAAGGCAAAGATGATGAACACCACTGAATTGATGATCACCAACGACCATAAACCATAACTGGATTGCTCAGCGCTCATGATCCCTCCCCCTCATCTTGCTCTTGGGATGGTGATGATTTGCCATTGGCATCATGGTGCCCACCGTGATGCCGTTGCATGAATAGGTGCATCAGCGGACATGCAGCAAGCAGCAGATAAGGCAAGATTCCCATCACATGAGCCGTGTGCTCGGTCAGCAGAAAAAAGGCTGCCACGGCGATAAATCCCCATAACACCCAATTGTGATGACGTTGTTGATGTCGAGACTGCATGGTACCCACCTCGCTTTGTTCACTCGGTCAATCAGGCTGAAAGCTGATGCCATTCGGCCCGGCCCCAACCTGATGGGTCGCCACCACAGTTTTGGTGGCAGAGTCGATCACCGAAAAAGTCCCAGCCTGGATGTTGCTGACGAACACATAGGCACCGGACCGATCAACTGCAACCCCATGTGCCCCCGGCCCGGTAGTCAGCGTGGCCAACACTTTGCGTTGTGCCGGATCGATGACGGAAACCTTGTCATCCGGTGCCTTGTTGCTGCCCTGATTGGCGACATACAGCTGTTTGCCGTCAGGCGTGGCAAACATTTGAATAGGCATTCTGCCAACCGGTATGGTGGCCACCAATGCCCGCTTCGCGGTGTCGATGACGCCCAGCTTGTTCTCGGCACTCAGCGAGACATACGCTTCACGGCCATCCGGGGCAAAGCCAACCTGCACCGGTGCCTTGCCAACGGCAATCCGCGCCGTTTCCCTGCCTTGTGCGGTATCGATCACCGATACGCTGTTCCCCTTCATATTGGCGATATAAAGCAGTTTGCCATCTGGGCTCAGCCGCAACCCATGCGGGAATTTGCCGGTTCTGATTACCGCGATCTTACGCCGGGCGGTCAGATCAAAAACCTGTACTTCGTTGGCCGCTGAATCAGTCACATAGGCGCGCTGACCGGCCAGATCAGTCACCACGTGCGCTGGATGCTGCCCGGCTGATAACGCCATGGCTGGTTTGCTCAGGTCGCCCGTATCGAATACCTGCAATTGTCCACCGGCCGTATGTCCCTGATGCGCCCCCTGCCCTGGCATGCCGACCACCAGCAGCCATTTGCCGTCCGGCGAAACCTGAACGTTGTGAGGTGCAATGTCGAGTGGCACGGTAGTGGTCTTGCCGCTACCCAGCTGGACCTGACTAATGGACCCTGCCAACTCGTTGGCTGTATACACCGTGCCTGATGGTTCGGCCACAGCGGCGCCCAGGCTGAACATGGTGGCAATGACGGTGGCGTTGACGACTCGTAACATGATTGGACACTCCTGATACGCAGGGATCATTCGACAGAAAACACAGCCGGCTGGGCTGCCTGGTCACGGGTCAGGGTATAGACCGGCAACATACCCGGCTTCATGGCGCCCATACCTGGCGAGTTCGCAGGCATGCCCGGTACGCTGATGCCCACCACATTGGGTTTCTGCCGGAGTAGTTTTTGAATGGCGGTGACAGGTACATGACCCTCCACCACGTAGCCGGCGATCAGGGCCGTATGGCAACTGCCTAACCGGCCAACATGATTGGTTTGCTTGATTTGGTCCATGTCGTTGCGGTTCTCGGCAGTCACCTGGAAGCCATTGGCCTGCAGATAACGAACATAGGCATCGCAACAGCCACACGTTGGGCTTTTATAAAGGGTGACCGGCACGGCCGCCTGGGCCACGGTTGCAGACAGCGCAAGGGCGGCATAGCAGATCTTGAACAGGTTGGATCGTCGCATTGTTCATTTCCCCATATTCATGTTGCTTGCTTCTCGATCCATCATCATCTCCATCATCATTTGCATCATGTCCATCCGCTTGGCCATGCCCCCCATCATTCCGCACCCCATCATGTCCCCACTGCCGCTGGCACCCATCATCATGCCGCCACCATCCTTGCCGCCCATCATTGGGCAAGCCATCCCGCTGTCTGAATTCTTCATCAACGCCAAGCCATCCTTCATCAGCTTGCGCTCTTCAACCATCCATTTCTGGCGCTCGCCAGGGGTGCTGGCAGCCATCATCTTGTCGTGCATATCCCGCATTTGCTTCATCATGTCGTCCATCTGCTGCATTTGCATGGCTGACGGTGCGGCAGGCGCTGGTGTCGAGTTGCTCGGTTTGGCCGGTTTGCTGGCCTTGCTTTTATCAACGGCAGCAGGTTTGTCTTGTGGCGGGTGATGTGCCTCAACTGCACCGGCATTGCCTGTAGCCAATAAAATGAAAACGGATGTACCCATAGCTAGCATCTTGTTCATGATGACGTTCCTTTCAAGTGAGACAGATAAGTCGAGATAACGCAGGTCGCGCACGCCATCAGTATGGCTTGCGCGGACAGGTCAGATCCTCCCAATGGGAGGTCAGAGTTGGCTAATCGTTAAAGCGGTGAAAACGAAGGGTTGCCGGCGGGTCAGCGAGAAAAGCCAAGGGAAATGACAAATACGGTGTAATAAGGTGATGACACCGTGGGGACATCAAATGAGGTAGCAAATACATCACTAGTATCAACACCGCCGTAGAGCTGACTTCTGAAGTACTGGTCTTGGGTGTGCTGACGGAACTATCTTCGCAATACTTGGTACAGGATGTCAGTGCCGCATCATGAGAGTCCGACGTTGATATTGGTGCGGCATGAAGCAAGTGCTCCGCAGCAACCGTCTTGCCATGATGAGTTGCCTCCTGCTGCGGTACAAACAGGCAACCTTGAATCACACCAGCAGCCATTGCAAACACCCACACTGCAGCCAACAGGCAACAGATGTTTTGCAGGTATTGTCGAAGCATATGCATGGCAAGCAAAGGGCAATAACGTCATATCAGTATAGTTAGACCATTCGGCAGGACGTTGACAAGGATCAAGTCACGGGCAATCGATTATTCAACGCCCCATCGTCTGGTGGATCGATTACTTGACCGTCAGCCGGATCTGCTCCATCTCCTTGTTCGGCAAGGTGATCTTGACAATGGCCTTGGTGCCGGCCGCCACGTTGTAAGCCCCTTTGGCAGACAACTCATTACCGGCAACCGGGTTGAGTTTGACTGTTGCTTTCTCTGACCCGCTCAACATCACCACCTCACCAGTTACTCCTTTTACATCAATGGGTTTACCATGATCGGTCAAGAAAATACGGATACTATCCGGTTTGGCTACCATTTCGACAGTGACCAACTTGCCTTCCACGATCACACCACCATTGCCTGCTTTCAGATCACCATGAGCCCAAACTTGCCCGGCCATTACCCCATACAAGGCCAGTCCAACAAACCGTTTTTTCATCATGCTTCCTTTCATTTGCAAGACAACATCGCACACCACACAAACCCACTCAATAAGCATCGTGATGATGAGCCTTCAGTAAGATTTCCAGCGGTTGCTGGCCAAACAGCCAGAACATCAGCGGCGTCAGTAAGGTATCCAACAAGGTGGAACTCACGAGCCCACCAAAAATTACCACCGCCACCGGGTGCAGAATTTCCTTGCCGGGCGCATCCGCGGCGAACAGCAGTGGAACCAACGCAAATGCCGCCACCAACGCAGTCATTAGCACAGGGGTCAAACGCTCCAGCGAACCACGCACAATCATCGGTATGCCGAAGGTTTCGTGTTCGAACTTGCATAGGTTGATGTAGTGGCTGATCTTGAGAATACCGTTGCGCGTGGCAATACCAGTGAGGGTGATGAAACCCACCATGGAGGCCACCGACAGCGAGATATCAGCCAGCCACATACCGATGATGCTGCCGACCAGCGCCATAGGAATGTTGCCCATCACCATGAAGGCCAGTCTGGCTGACTGGTAACGGCTGTATAACACCATGAAGATCAATGCCAGCGAGATCATCGATAGAATGGCAATCAGCCGAGTGGCCTGCTCTTGTGCCTGAAACTGCCCTTCCAGGCTGATGAAATAGCCTTCCGGCAATTTGGACTCCGCCACCACCTGGCGAATCTGCGCAATGATGGCACTCATGTCAGCTCCGTCACTGTTGGCCGCCAGCACAATCCGTCGTCGGCTATTTTCGCGACCGATCTGGTTCGGACCATCACCTTCTTCAATCGTGGCAACCTGCGACAGCGGAATGCGCCCATGCGGGGTATCAATCAACACACTGGCCAACCCCTGTGTGCCACGTGCCGTATCCGGCAGACGGACCACCAGGTTGAAGCGCTTGTTGCCATCAATGATCTGCGCCACGGTATCGCCTTCAGTCAACGTCTCGAGTGTACTGAGCAAGGCCCCGGGCAGAATGCCGTATTGCGCAGCCCGGGCATAATCCAACCGCACCTTGATTTGTGGAATCAGCACCTGCTTTTCGATCTGTAGATCGGTCAGTCCTGGCACCGTGCTCAATCGATCACGCAAGGCTGCTGCCTGACCACGCAGGGTATCAAGATCATCACCGAACAACTTGATGGCAATCTGCGCCCGCACACCGGATAGCAGATGATCCAGGCGGTGTGAGATGGGCTGACCCAGCAACGCAGTTGCTGGTAACGGAGCCAGCTGTTGTCGAATATCGGCCATGATCTGCTCGCGGGACCGACCCGAGCGCTTCAAATCCACATCCAGCTCACTGGAATGTACACCTTCGGCGTGCTCATCCAGCTCGGCGCGGCCAGTACGACGCCCCACGCTATGTACCTCTGGCACTTGTTTGATCAACGTCTCGGCCAAGGCTCCGATACGGTTCGATTCATCCAGCGAGGTGCCTGGATTCAGTAACAAGCTGATGGTCAGCGTACCTTCGTTGAACGGTGGCAAAAAAGCTCTGGGAAAAAACGGTATCGTTGCCACTGCCAACAACAGCAGCACCAAACTTCCTGCCAAAATAGACCTCGCATGTGGGAAGGCCGCCTCCAGCAAGCGCCGATCCCATCGTTTGAGCCAACCAACCAATCGCGAATCACCATGATCGATTTGCTTCATGTGTGGCAACAGGTAATAGCACATCACCGGTGTCACAGTCAGCGCCACCAGCATGCTGGCCAGTATCGATGTGATATAGGCCACGCCAAGCGGTACAAACAACCGGCCTTCAATACCCGGCAAAGCGAACAGCGGTACGAACACCATCACCACCACCAAGGTCGCCACCACCACCCCAGACCGGACCTCGTTGGAAGCCGCTGCAATCACCTTGACGATGGCCACTTCACCAACAGGCTTCTGCTGCTTTAATCGTCGCAGTACATTCTCAACATCCACCAGCGCATCATCCACCAATTCGCCTATTGCAATCGCCAGTCCTCCTAACGTCATCACATTAATGGACAAGCCCATCCCCTTGAATACCAGTGCGGTGATGGCCAGTGACAATGGAATCGCCGTCAGCGAGATCAGTGTGGTCCGCACATTCATCAGAAACAGGAACAAAATGAGTGCCACCATCACAGCACCATCGCGCAAGGCCTCTGCGACGTTGTCGATCGAGGCCTCAATGAAATCAGCCTGCCGAAACGAGATGCTTGGCTTGCTGATGCCAACAGGTAGTGATCGAGTCAACTCAACCAACGCTTGGTCAATATCACGGGTTAACTGGGTGGTGTCAGCCCCAGGTTGCTTCTGCACGCTGACGATTACCGCTGGCCTGCCATCAAAGCCGGCATCTCCCCGCTTGAAAGCCGCCGCGAATTTCACCTCGGCCACCTGCTTGAGCAGAATCGGCTGGCCATTGTTGACTGCCACGGCAATGTTCTGCAGGTCTTCAAGCCGAGTTGTACGCCCGAGATTGCGAATCAGGTATTCGCGTGCATTCTGCTCCAGAAAACCACCGCTGGTATTGCTGGAAAATGCCTTGAGAGCGGATTCCAGCTGGTCGAAACTGATACTCAACTGTGCCATCATGGTCGGGTTTGGCTCGACCCTAAACTGCCGGACTTCCCCACCAATTGGGATTACTTGTGCCACCCCAGGGATAGACAACAGACGTGGCCGTAGTACAAAGTCCGCATATTCACGTACTTGCATTGGGCTGGCCTTGATCGGGTCGGCCGGTAGCGCAATCAGCATGATCTCGCCCATCACTGACGAGATCGGCCCCATGTTCGGCGTGATGCCAGCGGGTAATTGCTCGCGGACCTCTGCCAAACGTTCAGCCACCAATTGGCGGTTGCGGTAGATGTCGCTACCCCAGTCAAACTCGGCATACACAATGGATAGACCAACGCCTGATACTGACCGCACCCGTGTCACCCCTGGCATGCCATTCAGTGCGGTTTCCAGTGGAAAGGTCACCAGCTGTTCAACTTCCTCAGGCGCCATGCCACCGGATTCTGCCATCACCGTCACAGTGGGCTTGTTGAGATCCGGAAACACATCGATGGGCGTATTCCATGCGGTCAGCCCGCCATAACACATCATGATCAACGCCACCGCCAGCACCATCAGGCGGTTGCGCAAACTGCTCTGGACAATCCAATTGAACATGGTCGCGCCCTCAACGAATCTGGTTCAATAAGGGGGCACCATTCACCACCACCCGTGCTTTGTCGGGTATACCCGTTGCAACCACAGTCGCGCCATCGAGTGGACGTACCGTGACGACCACTGGTTTGAAGCGCTCCGCAGTCTCATGCAGCCACACAGTCGGCTCGTTGTTGGGATTGCGGACTACGGCAGCCATTGGCACCGAGGTACCATTGAGCTGGCGCGAGGTTTGTGTGATGACCTTTACCGGTTGGCCAATAGCCAGCGGCGTCTCTGGCTTGTCCACGGCAAACAGTAAGGGGAGCGCCCCATCACGTAGGCTACGTGCACCACCTAGATAGCGTAACGGTGTTGGCATTCCGGCCAACGTAGCGGTTCGAATCTCCGTCACAATTGCAGCATCATAGGCAAGTGCTTCGATCATCAAGTGCTTGGGGTCGATAATTTCGAACAGGATATCCTTGGCATCAATTACCTGCCCAGCCAACACCTCGGCTTTAGCGATTGTGCCGCCAACCGGTGCCAACAAGGCTTCTCCACCACTCACACCAGACTGGATCACGCGAATGCGCTGGCGCAGACTAATGACCTCAGCTTGGGTTGCATCCAGCTCCTTGCGTGGTACAGTGCCCACCAGCAATTGCTGCCGCTCAAGTCGCTTCTCTGCCAGGCCCAGTGCAGCATGCAGTTCAGCCAATTGCGCCTGCTGCCCTGCTCGTTCCACGCTCCCAATGGTGGGTTTGACATAGGCCAATAGTTCCCCCTTACGGACAGTCTGCCCCAACATGGGTAACCCCTTGGGCCCCGCCTCAATGCGCCCTGCCAGGCTTGATTGCACACGACCACCAGTATTCGGGTCCATAATGACGTGGCCATTCATCTCGACCGATACAGGAACCGCACGCACAATCGCCACAGTCGTACGAATCATCAAACGACGTTGGGCCAGTTTGGGCAAAAATACAGTTCCATCTGAGAGGCGCTGTGGCCGGTCTCCAACAATAGGCCCATTCGTCGCCGATGCACCTTCTTTTCCATGACTGTGGCCTTCATGCGCCAATACAGGGCGGGCCATGAACACACCCACCGCTAACAGAATCGTCCAAAATTTATTCATGGCGCTTACCCTTTCACCGGCTTTTGGCGACGACGCATCGTGACCACGCCGCCCAGCAAGACCAACAATCCCAATCCAATCCAGCCAGCCGCCCAACCCGGTTGACGATGTCCCCGCCCTGTAACAGACGGAGGCGGCGAGGCTACGATCAAGGTCGTTTCCAACAGATCGCTATCGGCACCCGCAGTGATGGTGAAGACCAACGGGTACTTGCCTGCCTTGGCGAATGCAGGTGCTTTGATGGAAAAGGTGCCGTCGGGCATGGTCGAGGCAATTGCTTGCCAAGTGCCGCTTTCCACTTCAATGCGCGCCTTGTCGACAGGCTGGTTATCAGCGAAGCGATCCAGGAACAGGACCAACTGATCGCCTTCCAACACCACCACAAGTTCAAATTGATCAGATTGCGCTTCCGCTCGGGGCTTACTGACCGCCGGCAGCGACGCGGCCGGTGCAGCCCCATGATCGTGACCTTCATGCGCCAAGGTGGGGGCCATTGTTAACAACGTGCTAAGCAATATCACCAGATAGCGTGTCATGGCAGGACTCCTGCGGCCTGGTTATAACGGGACACAGCTCGGCTACGTTCGATGCTGGCCCGGGCCAGGGCCAACGCAGCATCAGAGTAACCCGATCGGGCACGAACCAAGCCAGGTAAGTCGAGTTCGCCCAACTTGAATGCTTTTTCCTGCCATTGCAGGGTATCGTTTGTGAGCTTTGCACGCTGTTCGGCCAGCGTGAACAAGGCATAAGCCTGCCGCAGCGCTACCTGCACAATTGCCAGCTCGCTTTCCAGCTGATGCTTGATCAGTGCTTGCCTGGCCTGGGCTTCGATCAGCTCTGCATTGGCGGCGGTAATACGTGGCTGATTACGGCTGTCCCCTCCAAACGAGATACGAATCCGCAGTGCGACTTTGCTGTCGTAACGGGCGCCAAATTGATCGCGCTCGGCCGCGTAGGCCAACGCCAATTCCGGATTGTCTCGTTGTGAACCGCGTACCTGCGCCAACTTGGCCTGAGCCGTAGCCACGACAGCCTGTGCCGCAATCAAGGCGGGATGTGAATCAATATGAAAGCTGGCTGGCGTTGCAAGTTGCTCAGCCATCTCTGGTAATCCCTCCACACCACTGATTACCTGACAACGCAATTTGGCCTGCTGCCATGCCACCTCCGCCTGCAAAACCAATGCCTGGGCAACATGCACCTGCGACTGTGCCTGTTGTAGATCGACCTTTGACAGATCCCCTACCTGCTCACGTCGTGCCACGTCCTGCGCCAATTGCTGTGCCTCGCTGAGCTTTTGTTTGGCCAACTGCCATTCGCTGCGCACCAACTGTGCATCCCAGCAAGCCTCGCGTAATTCACCAGCCAGTTTCAAGCGGGCGGCTTGTTGCAGCAGGGTATACCCAGCCCGTTCACGATCCACGACCATTGCCATGCGATGACGATCACCCGGCATCCAAAGGGGTGCCGACAGCTCAGCCTCCCACTCACGGTAGCCATGATTTCGGTCGATTTGGTCCGTTTTGTGCATGATCGACATGGATGGAGGGCTCGGTATCCACGCGTCGACCGCTTGCCGTCGCGCTGCATATTCCGCTTGGCGGGTTTGCATCGCCTGCCCTTCTGGTTGACGGGTCCAAGCTGCTTCCAGAATTTGATGTAGTGTCACCGCGTTGACAGGTGTCGCGAGCAATACTGCCCACAATCCTATCCAGCCGCGGCATTGAGAAAATCGATTCATGAGAACCTCATTCATCCTGATCACAATGTGGGTTGCTCGACCACGATAGTCATGGCATAACCTTGCGCCACCCTAGACAATGGTCGATAGCAATACCCGGCAGATGACGACCCATGGCAGAGTACGTCATATGATTTACCGGATCAGCAAGCTGCCCGGGTCATGCCTGAATCAGGCGAGCGGAGGGCGGAATGGGGGTAGCGGAATATGTTGCGGGCGCTCAGTTACCAGATTTGGCGTCAATTGCGTTTGCAACGGCAGCGTGGGTAATTTGAGTGCAGGAGTATTCAGGACAGCCTGGTTACAGAGATCGCATTTTTCACAGGCAATCTTGCAGGATTCAGAGGGATGGGTATGTTCATGCGTGGTCGCATTCCCGTTTTCATCGACGTGAGTGTGGTTCTCAACGGACACCACCCTCGCTTCAGCCGGTTTGCCGTTGATGCAAAGCGGCATCAACGCTGCCATGACGGTATTCACTGGTAGGCAGACGGCAATCCAACAAAAAAGAATCCACTTGAGCCAACGCATAATCAGCAGAATGTAGCACAGGTTATCGGTCTTGACGCAACCATCCTGATGGCAGTCCACCACCTACTTGATTACGTCTGGATAACAAACAGTATTGCCGCTGCCTAAAAATAAGGCAATTGTGAAAAATTCAGGCGGATGAATACATTGCCGTGCCCGCCCACGGACTTGTCCACAGCCATTGTGGATGATCCACGGTGGTTAAGCTTATTGCTCAACCCAAATCCGTTCATGCGGACAATACATCTGAATAGTATGTAATGCCCCCGTCAGGATGCCTGACATCCACCACTTGCTGCTGGCAGGAAAAACGCGAGATATCGACACCCTCGTCGACATTGAAGGGGCGGCTGTCATTACAACGTTTCCCATCCAGACGGATGCTCGGGTTAACAATGCCAATTCGATTGCTTCATGAACGCCATCGGGCATAAGCCAGATACATCATGATTTGACACCCTATTCTGTGGGCAGGCAACAAGCTGTATCCGCAACAGCAGGCCCGTGCACTGCAATGACTGCACCACAGCCGCGCCTATTTTTTGATCAGTTTTGTTTTTTCCTGACTGCTCAGTTGGTTAACTCACCCACTCACGGCATTATCCACAGCATTTGTGGATGGCCATATGCATCGCACCACTAGTCAATCCGGGCATTGGCTGTACTGGCCAGCTCATAGACAGTTTTGCCGCGTAAGCGGAACAAGTCGGATGCATGGTAGAAATTCTCAGAATGCCCGACAAACAACAAACCATCTTGCCGCATCAACGGAACAAACTTCTTCAGAATGGAAACCTGGGTAGGCTTATCAAAATAAATCATGACATTACGGCAGAAAATGGCATCGAACGGCCCGCGAATCGGCCAAGTTGGGTCAATCAGATTCAGCCGGCGAAAGGTGATCAGATTTTTCAGCTCCTGTTTGGCAGTCAGATTGCCGTCGGCACCTTTTGCAAAAAAGCGGTTGATCCGAGCGGGGGACAGCTTGTCGACTCGGTCTGCGGGATAGACCCCTTTGGCACCAAAATCCAGCACATTGGTATCCAGATCCGTCGCGATCAGCTTGGCTGGCGGGGTTAACGAATCGAATGCTTCGCACATCGTCATCGCAATCGAATACGGTTCTTCACCCGTCGAAGCCGCCGCACACCAAATGGAGACTGGTCCACCACCAGTCCGCTTTTTCAGATGATCCAGCAAAATTGGAAAATGGTGCTCCTCACGAAAGAAAGAGGTGAGATTGGTCGTCAACGAGTTGACAAATGCTTCCCACTCGCGCTGATCACCTTTTTGAAGATAAGCCAGGTAATCCTTGAACGAGTTGAGGTTCAAGGCACGCAGTCGGCGCGCCAGCCGACCATAAACCATATCCTGCTTGCCGTCGTGCAAGGCGATGCCGGCATAGTCATAGATCATTTTGCGTACGCGTTCGAAATCGTCACGTGTAAAGTGAAACTCACGGCTAGCGTCGTTCATGGGTCTCTCAGAAACACTGGCTGATGATGCGTTATAGCACGATCAGACTACCTCGAAGCGATAAATCCCGTCATCCGTTCGGATGCGATTCAACTGCTGACGATGCATCAAATGGTTGAGATGCGCCACGGCTTCACCCAATGCAAAAAACAGCTCGTAACCATCCAATACACGCTGAAACAGAATCGGCAAACAATCGACGGCATGCCGTGGCTGATTGCAAAAAGCCAATAACGCGGCCAAACGGTCTGCATGATGCATCTGTAATGCTGATACCCGTGCATGAACACCCTGAAAAGGTTTGCCGTGAGAGGGCAGCACCAGTGTATCGGCCGGCAACGGCAAAAATCGCTGCAACGACGCCAGAAACATGGCAACCGGATCGCCATCCGGCTCACCAGCCCACACTGCGACATTGGTGCTGATCGTGGGTAGTAGCATGTCCCCGGCGATCAACACCTGTAGTGCGGGGCAATATAACGCCACATGCTCGGGCGAATGCCCATAACCCGGGATAACATGCCAATCCTGCTCATCAATCCGGATCACATCGCCTGGCAAAATCCGCCTGAACTGGGCCGGTAAGGCAGGCACACCCACCTGGTAACGCGTACCACGTGCGGCCAACATCTCCAGCAGTGACCCCGCCACACCATGCGAACGATAGAAATCCACCAGTTCCGCATGGGAATACCCTGCCAAGTCCCGCCATACCAGATGGGCCGACAGGAACTCACCTTCGCTCATCCAGACTGGTGCCTGCCAGCGTTCGGCCAGCCAGGCTGCATTGCCAATATGGTCGGGGTGATTATGCGTGACCAGGATACGGTTGACTGGCATACCTGCCAGATGCTGATCGAATATCTGCTGCCAATGCGCCTGCGTAGCTGCATTACCAAAGCCTGTATCGACAATTGTCCAACCATCACCATCCCGCAATAACCACAAATTGATGTGATTCAATGCCAGTGGTAGCGGCATTCGCAACCAGAAAACCCCAGATGCAACCTCGGTCAGCGTTCCTGGTTCAGGCAGCATCAACGGTGGATAAAAAGGGGGCGGTATTTCAGCTGGGGTCGGCAGATCAGGAGAAGACATACGGTGCTCAACTTCGGCATCGGACAACAATGTCTGCATTGTGCGCCCACAAACAGGCCATTGCCATTGACACAAGCGTACAGGATCACTGACGTCTTCATGCCCCGTCAGGTTAAAATCTCTCCCCGATCTGCTATAGTCCGACCATTCAAAACAGGGGGCCTTTATGGAACATGCTGTCAACGACGCCACCTATACCATCACCGATCTTGCCCGTGAATTCGATGTCACCACTCGGACCATTCGCTTTTATGAAGATGAAGGACTACTGGCACCGGAACGGGTAGGCCGCAACCGACTTTACTACCAACGGGATCGCACGCGGCTGATGCTGATTTTGCGTGGCAAGCGTCTGGGTTTTTCCTTGAACGAGATCCGCGAGTTGTTCGATTTGTACGACATGGCCAAGGATGAAAAGCCGCAGCTACGGTTGCTGCTGGATCGCATTGCCAAGAAACGCGCGCAATTGGAACAACAAAAGACGGATATCGAGATTGTGCTGGCGGAGATGGGTGCGCTGGCTGATCGGTGTAAGCAGATCCTGGGCGAGTGATACCATTTTGCCGTCAGCGTATTGACGTTAACGTAAACTGGAATTAGAGTTGCGACTACCAATCAAACGCTCATTTGGTAGCAGTGGGTCATATCATTGGCAGCATGCCGATCAGTGCATCCACATTGACGATTCAGCCTGCTGGATCACCTGATCGCAAATAATCACATCACCATGCATACCGGCACCACATGCCGCTCAGGTGGTCTAAGATAAAAAGATTGCGCTGTCACCTGAGCGAGCAACCTATCGAATGCCAGACGGAGACACCTCATGATTACCTATCCCAGCCTGAATTTCGCCTTGGGCGACACCATCGACATGCTGCGTGAAGCAGTTCGCAGCTTTGTAGCAGCCGAGCTGACTCCCCATGCTGCCGACATCGACCGAGATAATGTCTTCCCAGCCCAGATGTGGCGTAAATTTGGGGAACTGGGTGTGTTGGGGCTGACAGTCGAAGAGGAATATGGTGGCACCAATCTGGGTTATCTCGCGCACATTGTTGCCATGGAAGAAATCTCCCGCGGCTCCGCATCGGTTGGCCTTTCTTACGGTGCGCATTCCAATTTGTGTGTGAACCAGATCCGCAAGAACGGCAACGAGGCGCAAAAGCGCAAGTACCTGCCGAAGCTGATCTCCGGTGAATATGTGGGCGCATTGGCGATGAGCGAGCCCAATGCCGGCTCTGATGTCGTTTCAATGAAGTTACGCGCCGATAAGCAAGGTGATCGCTACATCCTCAATGGCTCCAAAATGTGGATCACCAATGGTGGCGATGCCGACGTACTGGTCGTTTATGCCAAGACAGATACCGCTGCGGGTGCAAAAGGCATGACTGCCTTCCTGATCGAAAAAGGCATGAAGGGTTTCAGCGCAGGTAGCAAGCTGGATAAGCTCGGCATGCGTGGCTCCAATACCTATCCGCTGTTTTTTGATGATGTAGAAGTACCGGAAGAAAATGTGCTGGGTCAGGTCGGTAAAGGTGTGAACGTGTTGATGAGCGGCCTGGACTATGAACGTGCAGTACTCTCCGGCGGGCCATTGGGCATCATGCAAGCCTGCATGGATGCGGTTGTGCCTTATATCCACGACCGCAAGCAATTTGGCCAGGCCATTGGCGAGTTTGAACTGATACAGGGCAAGATTGCCGACATGTACACCACCCTGTCTGCCTGCCGTGCCTATGTGTATGCCGTAGGTGCCGCGCTGGATCGTGGCGAAACCACCCGCAAGGATGCCGCTGGTGCCATTCTGTATGCCGCTGAGAAAGCCACCTGGATGGCTGGTGAAGCCATTCAGACATTGGGTGGCAATGGCTACATCAACGAATACCCGGTA
This sequence comes from Chitinivorax sp. B, assembly GCF_005503445.1. Classification (NCBI taxonomy): domain Bacteria; kingdom Pseudomonadati; phylum Pseudomonadota; class Betaproteobacteria; genus Chitinivorax; species Chitinivorax sp. B. The sequence goes on from NZ_SCOH01000010.1 coordinate 108,288, forward strand.
GCCCGCCTGTGGCGCGATGCCAAGCTGTATGAAATCGGCGCGGGTACCAGCGAAATCCGCCGCATGCTGATCGGGCGCGAGCTATTCAACGAAACACGCTGAGCCACTTGGCTGTCTGTCAGCCACAGCTGACACGTACTCACAGGGAGAGAAGTTATACCACTCTCCCCAATTACTTAACCAGACAAGTCGATCTGCCATGTTTGCCACATCACAGCAACACACATTTTGGCAACACGCCTGCACCAAGCTGGGCATATCGGCCGATACCCCTTGCCAGGTCTGGCACTTTGGCAGCACCACAGAGATGGCACACCATTTGGTGGAACTGGTCATTACCGGTCACAAACGCGCCACCTGCTGCACTGTTGCTGGATGCGAGCATCAAGCAACCCAAGCGCCGATCGAAGGCACTTACAGCTTGGTGACGGAACGGGATGGCACCCCACGCTGTGTCATTGTAACGACGGAAGTAAGGCAACGTCGTTTCTGCGATGTCGATTTCACGTTTGCACAGCAAGAAGGCGAAGGGGATGAGACGCTGGATGAGTGGCGTGATGGCCATCGCCGCTATTTTATGCAGGAAGCCGCCGAGTTCGGCTATACCTTCAGCGAAGACAGTTTGTTGTATTGCGAACAGTTCAAGATGGTGTACACGGGCTGATCATGCCGCCACACACCTGAATGCCCTAACCATGCACTAGATTAAGGAGTCTTAACCATGTCCGACGCCATTGTGATTGTCTCTGCAGCCCGCACGCCCATTGGCGGCTTTCAGGGCGACTTTACAGCACTGACCGCATCCGAATTGGGCAGCGTGGCAATCAAAGCTGCCGTCGAACGCGCCACCTTGTCCGCCAGTGATATTGACGAAGTCATCATGGGCTGCGTATTGCCAGCCGGGCAAGGCCAGGCCCCTGCACGTCAAGCCAGTATCAAGGCGGGTCTGCCGTTGTCCACCAACTGTACTACCATCAACAAGATGTGTGGTTCAGGCATGAAGGCACTGATGTTTGCCCACGACATGCTCAAGGCCGGCAACAACACCGTGATGGTCGCCGGCGGCATGGAAAGCATGACCAATGCCCCTTACCTGCTTCAGAAGGCGCGTGGTGGCTTTCGGTTGGGCCATGGTGAAATCAAGGACCACATGTTCCTGGATGGCCTGGAAGATGCCTACGACAAAGGCCGCCTGATGGGTACTTTTGCTGAAGAATGTGCAGAAAAATATGGTTTCACCCGCGCAGCACAGGATGAGTTTGCTATCACTTCCCTGCAACGGGCAATGGATGCCAGCACCCATCACAAATTCGATGATGAAATCGTCTCGGTGCCGGTACCCATGGGCCGTGACACCAAGCTGATCCACCTGGACGAGCAACCGTTCAAAGCCAAACTGGATAAGATTCCGCAACTGAAACCTGCGTTCAAGAAAGATGGCACGGTCACCGCGGCCAATTCCAGCTCCATTTCTGACGGCGCCTCAGCACTGGTGTTGATGCGGGAAAGCGATGCCCTGACACGTGGCCTGAAACCGCTGGCACGCATTGTGGGCCACGCCAGCCACGCACACGAGCCGAACTGGTTTACCACCGCACCGGTCGGAGCCATTCAAAAGTTGTTTGCGAATACCGGCTGGGCCGTTTCCGATGTGGATTTGTTTGAAATCAACGAAGCCTTTGCCGTTGTCACCATGGCTGCCATGAAAGAGTTGCACTTGCCGCACGACAAGGTCAATGTTCATGGTGGCGCGTGTGCATTGGGCCATCCGATTGGCGCATCCGGGGCCCGCATTGTTACCACCCTGCTCTATGCGTTGAAGCATTACGGCCAGAAACGCGGCGTTGCCAGCCTGTGTATCGGCGGCGGCGAAGCCACAGCAATGGCCGTGGAGTTGATTTGAGGTCTTGAGGTTTTAACGATGTCAGAAGTAAAGCTGTATTTTGAAGATTTGAACCCAGGTCGCGTGTTCCATGGCGGCCCGGTCACCCTGGAAGCAGACGAACTGGTCGACTTTGCCCGCCAATATGATCCGCAGCCCTTCCACCTGACCGAAGCCGGTGGGTGTGCCAGCATCTTTGGCGGCTTGGTCGCCAGCGGCTGGCAAACCGCTGCGTTGACTATGCGCATGTTTGTCCACAGTGATCTGAAACGGGTTGCCAATGGCCTGATTGGCTTGCAAATCGACAAGCTGACCTTTCACCAACCAGTACGCCCGGGCGATACCTTGCAATCTGAATTTGATGTATTGAATCGCAAGCGCTCGCACTCCAAACCCGGGTTTGGCGTGGTGCACACTTGCTGGCGTACTTACAACCAACATGGCGACATGGTGATGAGCCTGGAGTGTGCCATCTGGGTTGCCACCCGCCCCTCAGGGGCTGCTGACGAGGTTTCTGTATGATATTGAACGATGAGCAGAAAATGATCCGCGACGCAGTTCGATCCTACTCGCAAGAGAAGCTGATCGTAACGGCCGGCCTACGCGACCAGACCCATGCCTTTCCCGCCGACGAATTGATCGAACTGGCAGAGATGGGCCTGATGGGCATGGTGGTGCCGACCGAACTGGGCGGTGCCGGTCTAGACTATGTCTCCACCGCGCTGGTGTTGGAAGAAGTGGCGGCGGGCGATGGCGCGTTGTCCACCATCATTTCCGTACAAAACTCAGTGGCCTGCGGGCCTATTCTGCAATTCGGTAACGATATCCAGAAAGAACGCTTTCTGAAGCCCTTGGCACGCGGCGACAAGCTGGGCTGCTTCTGCCTGACCGAGCCGCATGTCGGCTCGGATGCCGGGGCAATCAAAACCCGTGCAGTCCGCAGCGATGCCAACTTCCGCCTCAGTGGCACCAAGCAGTTCATCACTTCCGGCAAGAATGCCGATCTGGCCATTGTGATTGCGGTAACCGACCCATTGGCTGGTAAACGCGGTATCAGCGCCTTCATCGTCCCCACCGACACCCCAGGCTTTGTGGTGACCAAGGTGGAAGACAAGCTTGGCCAGCGCGGCTCAGACACCGCACAAATCGCATTTGACGACTGCGTTGTGCCTGCAGCCAATCTACTGGGCAAGGAAGGCGATGGTTACAAAATCGCGCTGGCCAATCTCGAATCCGGCCGCATCGGTATCGCCGCCCAATCGATCGGCATGGCCCGCTCTGCCTATGAATGTGCCATGCGCTATGCCAAGGAACGGGAGACCTTCGGCAAACCGATCTACGAACATCAGGCGGTACAGTTCCGCTTGGCTGAATGCGCAACGCAAATCGAAGCAGCGCGCCAGTTGGTATTGCATGCGGCTGCCTTGAAAGATGCCGGTGAGCCTTGCCTGAAAGAAGCCTCCATGGCCAAGCTGTTTGCATCCGAAATGGCGGAACGCGTGTGTTCCGATGCGCTGCAGACACTGGGTGGCTATGGTTACCTGACCGATTTCCCGGTCGAACGGATTTATCGCGATGTACGTGTCACCCAAATTTATGAGGGCACCAGCGATATACAGAAACTGGTGATTGCCCGCGAGATTGCCAAGGAGTTCTGATGATATCCGCCACTGCAGTCGACGCTTACCGTGCTGTTCAAGTCCGTGCCAAGTCCGTTCCCCTGCAGTTGGTCAATCAGATCACCCCTGACGATACCGAGTCCAGTATCGTCACCAAGGCGGAAACACTGCTAGCTGCTGTCGGCCTGACCGAAACCTGGTATTACCAATGTCCGGTACTGGTCCTGCTGGGTAGCCGCAGTTGTCGTTCCGAATCCGGCCGCACCTATATCCCGGCACGGGAACCGGTGGGCGACACCAATGTGATTACTGTCGATCTCAGCCCATCCGCTGGCCGAGTATGGGGTGATTGCGCCCGTACCATTTTCATGGAACAAGGCCGCCCCACGCTGGAACCGGCAACCAGTGAATTCCAGCACGGCATGGCAATGTTGCGCCGCCTGCATCAAGCCATGCAGCGGTTTGTCGAGCCCAATACCCAGTTTGGCGAGCTGTACGAATACGCCAACCATCAGATCATGGCCGCCGGTTACGAAAATCTCGATTTTCTTGGCAACGTTGGCCACAGCATTGCGACACGGCGCGAAGAGCGCCTGTTTATCGAAGCGCACAACTCGGCGCGGCTGGACGAAGCGCCGTTCTTTACCTTTGAACCTCATATCCGTCGGGTTGGCGGCAAATGGGGCTTCAAATACGAAAACATCTATTACTTTGACCAGCACGGCCAGGCGACCGAGCTTTGACAGCGATAACAGTGATGTCCACCTCCATGAATACAATAAAGAACACCATCAACGCCCGATCCGATGTCTTCCGCCAGAACCGGCAAGCCATGCAGACCCTAGTAGCAGACTTGCGTGCCAAAGTGGCCCAGATCCGCCAGGGTGGCGGTGAAGAAGCCCGCCAGAAACACGTTGCCCGCGGCAAGCTATTACCACGTGACCGGGTCCGTGCACTGCTCGACCCCGGTTCGCCATTTCTGGAACTGTCGCAACTGGCGGCTTGGGACCAGCACGACAATCAGGTGCCGGCAGCCGGCATCATCGCGGGTATCGGGCGGGTATCCGGTGTGGAATGCATGATCATCGCCAACGATGCCACGGTAAAAGGTGGCACTTATTACCCGATTACCGTGAAAAAACACCTGCGGGCGCAGGAGATTGCTGCATTCAACCGCTTGCCCTGCATTGCGCTGGTTGATTCCGGAGGGGCGAATCTACCCAATCAGGATGAAGTATTTCCGGATCGTGACCACTTTGGCCGCATTTTCTTCAATCAGGCCAATCTATCTGCACAAGGGGTGCCACAGATTGCGTGTGTTATGGGCTCCTGCACGGCCGGTGGTGCCTATGTGCCGGCGATGTCGGATTACTCCATCATCGTCAAGAAACAGGGCACCATCTTCCTGGCAGGCCCGCCCTTGGTGAAAGCCGCCACGGGCGAGGTGGTCAGCGCGGAAGATCTGGGTGGGGCAGATATTCACGCCCGGATATCCGGCGTATCCGACTACTATGCACACAACGACCGCCACGCCTTGAGCCTGGCCCGCCGTGTGGTCGCTAATCTGAACTGGAAAAAACCAGCCCAGCTGGCCACCAAACAAGTGGAAGCGCCGTTGTATCCAGTCGATGAACTGTATGGCATCGTCCCCTCCGATCTGAAGAAACCATTCGATATCCGCCAGGTAATTGCTCGTATTGTCGACGGCAGCCGCTTCGACGAATTCAAGGAGCTATATGGCACCACGCTGGTGTGTGGCTTTGCCCATATCTACGGTTACCCGGTGGGCATTCTGGCCAACAATGGCGTGCTGTTCTCGGAAAGCGCACTGAAAGGCGCGCATTTCGTGGAGCTGTGCTCACAACGCGGCATCCCACTGGTGTTTCTACAGAACATCACTGGATTCATGGTCGGCAGCAAATATGAATCGGGCGGTATCGCCAAGGATGGTGCCAAGTTGGTAACAGCCGTGGCCACCACCAAGGTGCCGAAATTCACCATGATCATTGGCGGCAGCTTTGGCGCCGGCAATTACGGCATGTGTGGCCGGGCTTACAGCCCGCGCTTTTTGTGGATGTGGCCCAATGCCCGTATTTCGGTCATGGGGGGCGAACAGGCTGCAGGGGTCATGGCCCAGGTCCGTAAGGATTCACTGGAGAAACAGGGTAAAACACTCAGCGCCGATGAAGAAGAAAAGATCAAGGCGCCGATTCGTAATCAGTTCGAAGAGCAGGCCCACCCCTACTATGCCAGCTCCCGGCTGTGGGACGATGGCATCATTGACCCGGCGGATACCCGCATGGTGCTGGGCTTAGCGATTTCGGCATCACTGAATGCGCCGATTGAAGAGACCCAATTCGGCCTGTTCAGGATGTAAGCGAGGACATGCCCATGGCCAATGAATACGACTTCCCACCGCTTGGCCCGATCTTTGGCCTGCCAACGCGGTGGACAACCGATCAGTTACAGTTTGTGCAAGCCACGCCCGCCGATGTGCCCGTAATGCAGGCTCTGTTCAATTCCAACGCCATGCTGGCCGATGTCGACCCCAGCTTCGGCGACTGGCCGATTGAAGTGTACGATGAGCTGGTCGCCCAGCAGAACGAGGGTAAGGAACTGACCACACCGTTTGGTGTGCGGTTGATCAAGCTGCTGGATGGCGCTGCAATCGGCTACGTACATTACCGCTTCAACGCCCCCAGCGATGGCGTGTTCAATATCTCCATGTTCGTGCTGGGGCATGCCTTTCAGGGCAAGCAATATGGCCGGTTGGCGCTGACTGCCCTGACAGAACAGGTACGGAAGGATGTGCGTATCCACAGCGCCTATGCAGAAGTTTATATCAACAACGATAGTGCATTGAGTTTCTGGTTTCGCCAGGGGTTTGACCGCATCATGCGGAAACGCTCGCGTGAAGATCATGGCCAAACATTCCGCAGCATGATTCTTTGCCGATCACTGAAGGAGTAAGCCATGACTGACGCCGTACTCGTTTCCATCGATGACCGTGGTGTGGCCGAGCTGCGCCTGAACCGCGCTGAACTGCACAACGCCTTTGACGATAGCTTGATCCGGGAGCTGACTCACCAGTTGCAGACCTTGCAGAGCAACCCTGTGGTGCGCGTACTGGTGTTGTCGGCAGAGGGTAAGAGCTTCTCTGCCGGGGCCGACCTGAACTGGATGAAGCGCATGGCCAACTACAGCGAAGCGCAAAATCTGGCCGATGCCATGGATCTGGCTGGATTGATGCATACCCTGCATTGTTTGCGCGTCCCCACCATTGCCCGGGTCCAGGGTGCGGCTTTTGGCGGCGGCGTGGGCCTGGTGGCCTGCTGCGACATGGTCGTCGCCAGTGATAGCGCCAGCTTCTGCCTGTCCGAAGTCAAACTGGGGTTGATCCCGGCCGTGATCAGCCCTTATGTAATCGGAAAATTGAGCGCCAGCCAGGCCCGTCGTTATTTTTTGACAGCTGAACGCTTTGATGCAGTCACCGCGCAGCGCCTGGGTTTGGTACATGAAGTGGTTGCCGCTGACCAGTTGGATGATCAGGTCAACAACTGGATCAAACTATTGCTGGCAAATGGACCACACGCCATTGCAGCCGCCAAGAGCCTGATTGAACGGGTCAGCCACGCGCCGATCGATGAAACGTTGATTCACGATACCGCTCAGCGTATCGCCAATATCCGTGCCAGTCAGGAAGGCAAGGAAGGGTTGAGCGCTTTTTTGGAGAAACGCCCTCCCGCTTGGGTAAAACAATAGCATTCGATGTTGGAGCAAGTGCCAAAGGCACTTGCTCCAACTTAATCTGCATACTGGCCCGCCCATTCACAGGCACCACCTGAACACGCTCGAAGTGCACCCCATACAACAGCGTATCGGGCATTTGATACGACGCCCCGATAGCCAACAACACCAGACAGGCCCGCAGCCTGCTCAGAGGATGGAAAGTAAGACATGTTCGACAAGATTCTGATCGCCAACCGCGGTGAAATCGCCTGCCGCGTGATCCATACTGCCAAAAAACTCGGCATTCGCACGGTAGCCGTCTATTCTGAAGCCGATGCACAAGCCCGCCATGTCAAACTGGCCGATGAAGCTTGGCTGCTGGGCCCGGCCGCCCCCAAAGCCTCCTACCTACTCGGTGACAAGCTGATCGAGATCGCCAAGGCCACGGGTGCGCAAGCCATTCATCCAGGCTACGGCTTTTTGTCCGAAAACGAGGAATTTGCCGCCGCCTGTGAAGCCGCTGGTGTGGTGTTCATTGGTCCGCCAGCCAGCAGTATTGCTGCCATGGGCTCCAAATCCGCTGCCAAGCAATTAATGGAACGTGCCTTGGTGCCGTTGGTGCCCGGCTATCACGGTGACGATCAAGACCCGGCACTGCTAGCACGTGAAACAGAGCGGATCGGCTTCCCGGTGCTGATCAAGGCCAGTGCCGGCGGCGGCGGCAAAGGCATGAAAATTGTCGAGCGAGCAGAAGACTTTGCCGCACAGCTGGCATCCGCCCAGCGCGAAGCGCTGGCCTCGTTCGGCGACGATAAGGTATTGGTTGAAAAATACCTGACCAAACCACGCCACGTGGAAATCCAGGTGTTTGCCGATCAGCACGAAAACTGTGTGTACCTGTTCGAACGCGATTGCTCGGTACAACGCCGTCACCAGAAAGTGCTGGAAGAAGCCCCTGCCCCAGGTATGAGTGAAGAACGCCGCCGCCAGATGGGTGAAGCCGCCTGCAATGCAGCACGTGCCATCGGTTATGTTGGCGCAGGTACGGTGGAATTCATTCTGGATACGTTGACTGGCGAGTTCTATTTCATGGAAATGAACACCCGCCTGCAAGTCGAACACCCGGTTACCGAAATGATCACCGGCCAGGATCTGGTGGAATGGCAATTACGTGTGGCCGATGGCGAACGCCTGCCATTGCTACAGGAAGAATTACACATACATGGTCATGCGCTGGAAGCCCGCATCTATGCCGAAGACCCCGCGAAGGACTTCCTCCCGGCGATTGGTCATTTGCATGTGTTGCGGACACCACAGGTCAGCCAGACTATCCGTATCGACAGTGGTGTAGTCGAAGGCGATGAAATAAGCCCTTATTATGACCCGATGATTGCCAAGCTGATTGTGTGGGGAGAAGACCGCCCAGCCGCATTGCGGCGTATGCGTCAAGCCTTATCCGAGTACCGCATTGTCGGCTTGACCACCAATGTGGACTTTCTCGCCACCACTGTCGCCCACCCGGCTTTTGCCACTGGCAATGTCGACACCGGCCTGATCGCACGCCATCGTGCGGAGTTGATCCCGGCCGAGCAAGCAGTCAGCCACGATTTGCTTGCGATTGCCAGTCTGGCCGAACTAGCCGAAATCACCCGCCTAGCTGCGTTGCGACGTGCACAATCCAACGATCCAACCTCGCCCTGGAATGACGCTGCTGGTTGGCGCCTGAATGAAGCCACCCATACCGAGTTGCATTTTAGAGACACGTCCGGGGACCGGATTGCACTTGCACATTATCGATGTGACGGATTTATCATTGAAATTGAAGGAGAATCCATCGCTTGCAAATTATTACAAGAATCGCATGGTCAACTTCGGTTCGATCTGAACGGGCGCCAGTTGACGGCCGACGTGATTCGCCATGAAAATGAACTGCACCTGTTCGTATTCGGCCGGCATCATGTTCTGCAACGCTTCGACCCTGTGCTGGATGGGTTGGACGAGCAAGATGACACTGGCAGCTTGCGCGCTCCCATGCCAGGTACCGTGGTTGCCGTGCTGGTAACAGCCGGCCAGACCGTTGAAAAGGGTCAGCCACTGATCGTGCTGGAGGCGATGAAGATGGAGCACACCATTGCCGCGCCAGCTGCCGGCTTGGTCACGGAATTGCTCTATCAGGTCGGAGAACGGGTGAATGAAGGTACTGAACTGATCCTACTCAACACAGAAACGTAATCGATGGCCCTCCCAACCCGCGTCAAGATTGTCGAAGTTGGCCCGCGTGACGGCTTGCAGAACGAAGCTGCCACCATCCCTACCGATATCAAGCTCACGCTGATCGATATGCTGGGCGCGGCCGGCATCAGCACCATTGAGGCTACCGCCTTCGTCTCACCCAAATGGGTACCGCAAATGGCGGATCAGAGCGATGTCATGCGTGGCCTGAAACGTCGCCCTCATGTCACCTACCCTGCGCTGGTACCGAATATGAAAGGCTTTGAAGCCGCGCTGGAGGCAGGCTGTGAAGAAATCGCCGTCTTCACTGCTGCCAGTGAAAGTTTTTGCAAGAAAAACATCAACTGTTCCATTGATGAAAGCTTTGACCGCTTTGCACCAGTGATTGAAGCCGCGCTGGACCGTAATATGAAAGTCCGTGGCTATATTTCCTGCGTGTTGGGTTGCCCTTACGAAGGCGAAATCAAGCCACCGGCCGTGGCAGAGGTCGCCCGTCGCCTGCACCAGATGGGCTGCTACGAAATTTCGCTGGGTGACACCATCGGCGTCGGCACGCCGCTGGCAGCAAAGAAAATGGTCGAAGCCGTCGCCAGACTGGTTCCGCTCAAGCATCTGGCAGCGCACTTTCACGACACCTATGGCCAAGCCATGGCCAACCTGTTTGCGGTCATGGAACTGGGTATTGCCACTATCGACAGTTCCATCGCCGGCCTGGGCGGTTGCCCTTATGCCAAGGGTGCCAGCGGCAATGTCGCGACTGAAGATGTGGTCTACATGCTGCAAGGCATGGGCCGTGAAACCGGGGTGGACCTGAACAAGCTGATCGATGCATCGGCTTATATCAGCGGGTATCTGAAGCGTCCGATTTCATCCAAAGTAGCCATTGCCATGCTGGCCAAACGTGGTTGATCGACACTCGTGACTGATTGGTATGGCCGGATAGGCACTGCATGTCTGGGGCTGCTTGCAGGGTTGATCTACGGTGTGATTCTGGCTGGCGCCGCGTTTTTGATCGTCGGAGGCCCTTTCTCAGGCACCATCATCTTTTGGGCTGCCCTGGTCAGCATGATCATCGGTTTCATTTGGGGCAACCTTGTTGGTGAAGCCCTGTTAGCCCTGATGCACTTTTTGATGGGTCTGGCCAGCGGGCTGGACGAACACGACCGAATGCCATTGCCAGATGCCACAGGCTATTTGCGTGTCATTGGTATCTTAGGCTTTGTCGCCGGGTTGGCACTGGGTTTCGCCTACTACTGGTAGCATACGCCACCAGCGGCACTTATCATTCAGACTACTATTCCTACCGAGCCAACCCATGCCTTCTTCCCAGCTTTATATCGGCCTGATGTCCGGCACCAGCCTGGATGGCGTGGATGCAGCCCTGGTGGATTTCGCCTCAGGCCAACCTCAACTGTTGGGTACCCACTATATCCCCTACCCAGCCACACTGGTCGACGCCTTATTGGCGATTCACCATAGTGGGCAGGATGAACTGCACCGTGCCGCCATGCTCGCCAATCAACTGTCGCAGCATTACGCCGAAGCAGTACATGGCTTGCTCAACAAGACAAAGCGCACGGCTGGCGATATTGTCGCCATTGGCAACCATGGACAAACCATCCGCCATCGGCCGGAACTCGGCTATACCCTGCAATTGGGTAACCATGCGCTATTGGCAGAACTGACCCAGATCGATGTCATCGCCGACTTCCGTAGTCGGGATATCGCTGCCGGCGGCCAAGGGGCGCCGTTGGTGCCTGCCTTTCATCAAGGCGTCTTCGCCAAGGCGGGTGAAACCCGTGCAGTATTGAATATCGGCGGTATTGCCAATTTGACCTTGCTGGCAGCCAACGGCAGCGTCAAAGGGTTCGACACTGGCCCAGGTAATCTGCTGATGAATGCCTGGATTCAGCAGCACCAACAACAGCCCTATGACGCCAATGGTACCTGGGCGGCTCAGGGCCAGGTCATCCCCGCATTGCTGGACGCCATGCTGGTACACCGCTATTTCCACAGCCCATTACCGAAAAGTACTGGTCGAGATCTGTTCAATATGGCGTGGTTACAGCAACAAGGAGCCGATCAGTACTCCCCCGTCGATGTGCAAGCGACCTTGTTGGCGCTGACAGCCCACAGCATCGTCCATTCGCTGAAGTTACACGCGCCTGACTGCACGACGCTGTATGTATGTGGTGGTGGCGCGCACAACGCAACACTACTAGCAACCTTGCGTGATCTGCTACCCAACACTGCGGTGCAACTGTCCGATACAGTCGGGATCGGTGCCGACTGGATGGAAGCCATTGCCTTTGCCTGGTTGGCCTATCGCTTTCAACATCGCTTGCCAGGAAATCTGCCGGAAGCCACCGGCGCCAAAGGGCCAAGACAGCTTGGGGTATTGTATCCGCGGTAGATTGATACCTACCATACAAAAAAAGACGATTAGTACTGAAATTTAACACCCACTAATCCCCGTGCGCACGTTGAGCCGTTTCATCAGCCTTGGCTGCTATACTCCGACAAATCAGATTTCAGGAGCATGTCATGTCCGGTGGCCAGTTTTCGTTGATGAAAACCAGACGGTTTCTTCCGTTGTTTGTCACCCAATTCTTCGGGGCCTTCAACGATAACTTGCTGAAAAACTCAGTTGTAGTGTTGATCAGTTTTCATGGCATGCGGCTGTTTGGACTGGAACCGGAGCTGACCATTCAACTGACCGCAGCTCTTTTCATTCTGCCGTTCTTCCTGTTCTCGGCTACGTCTGGCCAACTCTGTGAAAAATATGACAAGGCTCGGGTGGCCCGGTTTGTCAAGCAGCTGGAAATCGCCATCATGGTCATCGCCGCCATGGGTTTCACATTGGAAAACGGCTTGATCCTGATGAGTACCATCTTCCTGATGGGTGTCCATTCCACACTGTTTGGTCCATTGAAGTATTCGGTTCTTCCGCAATACCTGCGCAATGACGAACTGGTTGGTGGCAACGGGTTGATCGAGATGGGCACGTTTGTGTCGATCATTCTCGGTCAGGTTGCCGGCACGGTGCTGATTGATCAATTCGACAGTCGGCTAGCCATCATGGTGGCATTGATGTTGTGCGCAATTGTTGGCTACGTGGCTGCACGTCAGATGCCACCGGCCCCCAGTGGAGTGCCGGATCTGAAAGTCGATTTCAATTTCATCCGCCAGACCTTTGCCATCATTGGTCATGCCAAGCAGAATCGTTCCGTATGGCTGTCATTGCTGGGTATTTCCTGGTTCTGGTTTCTGGGCGCCATCTATTTGTCCAAACTGCCCACTTACGCATCAGAAGTATTGGGCGGAAAGGCCAGCGTATATACGCTGCTGATGACCTTGTTTTCGCTGGGTGTCGGGCTGGGTTCCGTGCTGTGTGAAAAGCTATCCGGCCGCAAGGTGGAGCTGGGCCTGGTGCCTTTTGGTTCAATCGGCTTATGCCTGTTCGGAATCGATCTCTACTTTGCCACACCCGCCAAGGCATTGGTGCCCATGGGCTGGCTGGATTTCATCAGCACCCCGTCGCACTGGCGACTGATGGCCGACTTTGCACTGATCGGAATTTTTGGCGGTTTTTACATTGTGCCGCTGTATGCCTTGATTCAGTCACGTTCCGAGCCCAATTTCCGGTCACGGGCCATTGCGGCCAACAACATCCTCAACTCACTGTTCATGGTTGTTTCCGCAATCTTTGCCGGCGTGCTGGCTGCCGTCAAGGTTGATATTCCAACCGTATTGTTGATTGCAGCACTATTGAATATTCTGGTAGCGCTATACATCTATTCACTGCTACCGGAATTCCTGATGCGTTTCGTGGTGTGGATATTGACCCACACCATGTACCGTGTCACCCGGACTGGCCTGGAGAATATTCCGGATGAAGGCCCATGTGTACTGGTGTGCAATCATGTCAGTTTCATGGATGCACTGATCATCGCTGGTGCCTGCCGTCGCCCGGTCCGGTTCGTGATGGATCACCAGATCTTCAAGATTCCCATTATCAGCTTCGTGTTTCGTACGGCACGAGCTATCCCCATTGCGCCAGCAAAAGAGGACCCAGAGATGAAAAACCGCGCGTTCGATAAGGTGGCGGAAGAGCTGGCGGCCGGTGAGGTAGTATGTATCTTTCCTGAGGGCAAGATCACTTACGACGGGGAGATCAACCCATTCCGCAGCGGTATTGATGACATCATCAAACGTACGCCAGTACCTGTGGTTCCAATGGCCTTGCGCGGCATGTGGGGTAGCTTTTTCAGCCGTAAGCATGGTGCCGCCATGCAACGCATTCCGCGCCGATTCTGGTCGAAGATCGAACTGATTGCAGACAAGCCCGTACCGGCAGAACAAGTAAGCGCAGCCAGCTTGCAGGCACAAGTCACGGCCATGCGGGGGGAGTGGAAGTAACATTCATCAGCAAACTGGGTACGGGTATCACCCCCCACCCAGCAATAAGAGTAACTACTCTAACTCATGTTATACTCGCGCGACACCTTTGTCTGCCGCATGGAGTAACGCATGTCGCCGTTGAAACTCACAACCCTGGCTGCTTCCCTGTCCTTGGTACTGGCTGCATGCCAGGGCGGAGCCGGTGGTGGCGACAGCGGGGGAAATACACCAGCTCCCACACCGACGCCTTCCCCGTCACAACCGACTTCGGGCACAGTCAGCGGTACAGTTGCCCTAGGCGTACCCGTGGCTAACGCCACCGTCTTGATGAAAGCACGGGATGCCAGTGGCAATCTGATCAATGCGCAAGGCGTGCTGACCGACGCCAATGGCAATTACACCATCCAGGCCAGCAGCGCTTTCAAACCGCCCTATCTATTGCAAGCCACAGCAATTGTGGCGGGACAAATCCGGGTGATGCATTCGTTAAGCATGGACGAATTGTCAGCGAACCGTACCAACCTGACCGCCAACATCACCCCGCTGACCGATACACTATATGCCGCCACAATCGGCAGTGAGCCCCAACCAGCGTTTGCCAATCCTGATTTCAGTGCCTACAACTACGCCACCTTGCTGGGTGCGCAATTGACCTTGCGCAATAAACTGGCCCCGTTGCTCAAGTTGGCCGACATCGATTCACCAGACAATATCGACCTGATCCGTTCAACCTTTTCGGCCAACCACAGCGGCATCGATAAAGTCCTGGATGTAATCAGCGTCACGCCATCGACTGACTGGAAGCACCTGGCGATTGCCAATAAAGCCGATCCGGATCGAGTGGTGGTTTTCGACACCCAGTCCAAGACCGCTACGGGCACGTTTGAAACTGCTACGCCGCTCCAACCCGCCGTCTTGCCGGCTGAGCTGTCTACAATCCAATCGTTCGTCATTGCACTGAATAGCCTGTTTTCCAAAGGTTTACCCAGCACCAGCCAGCTGAATGACATCATCGACAACAACTATCTAAACGATGGTACCAATGCCGCCACGCTACGCGGTCTGTTACTGGATTCCGCCAACAGCAGTGCCACATTCAAACTGGAAAACCTGACTGACATCACCCGAGATCAAGCCAGTGGCCGCTACCGGATTGGTGTGGTGATCAAGGTGACGGATACGGCAGGCAACAATACTTTACAGACCACTGCCATCAGCTATTTCCCCGCCTCCAATTTATGGAAGTTTGTTGGCAATGGCCGCAATACCCGCATTGATCTGGCGACCTTCTATGCCCAGCGCTATGACTTCAATGGCAACCCGCTCGCCAATAGAGACCGTGGTGCGGGGCTGATTCTACGCATTGAAAACAGCCATACACTGGGCATGGATCGAGTGATCGTCAAAGGGCCTGGGATTGGTGCCAATGGACTGACGTTGCATACCAGCGCAGCCGCCAATTGCGGGGTTTTCAGTATCAAAACCAAAACCTGCCAGACCTGGTACGAATTTGAACAACCAGAACAGATTCCGTTTGAGCCCAATTCGCAAACGCCCAAATATTTCAACTACACCTATCAAGTCGAGTTCTATCGTAATCCGTCAGACATCACTGCCAGTGTTACCTATCCAGTACGACTGATTGCACAACCACTGGTTGTCGCCAACCATCGCGAACCGGTCATGCAAGTCCCTGGCACCATTAACAGCGCCAACGGACAAACCAGCACACCGACCCTGCCAGCGTTCAAGACCTATGCCGCCGGCGAATTACCGGTGTATTGGTCGCTGCGCAATCCCAGCGTGACCGATAACCAGCTGACGTTCAGCCTGGGGATACAATTCCTCAGTTGCGATATCAGTAGCGTACGTCATGTCCAGACTGTCGAATTTGCCCGTTATCAAGACCAACAAGGCAATCGACAGCAGATTTTCACGACAGACAAAGCACAGATTCGCCCAGAGCAATCGCAGTTCGTCTTGTTCAACGATGGGGTAGGTGTCAATGGTGTGGTCCATCGCGAATTGCAATTGGCAACGCAGGACAACCATGGCCGCATCTTCTTGACCCAATACCAGGATACCAGTGCTAATTCCTGCGGCATCTGATGACTAATCATCCTCACAGGCAAGGTATGGCGTAACATCGCCATGTATCTTGCCAACAAATAGTTCTATACGTTTGTCCTGCAACCAGCTACAACAACACTTGCAGCCGCCCGCGCATTAGGAGTTCTGCCGATGCGCGACCTTGCGCTTGATTGATAAACTAACGCACCATGCAAAACAATCTCGATAAAACCCGGCGCGATGAACTGATCGATGCCGCATCCCACCTGTTTCGCAGCCAAGGCTACGAACGCACGACCGTTCGGGATCTTGCCCAAGCCGTCGGCATGCAATCCGGCAGCCTGTTCTACCACTTCAAGAACAAGGCCGAAATTCTGGAAGCCGTGATGGCCAAAGGTGTAGCCGACATTACCGCCATTGCCGAGACAGCCCTGGAAGGGGTCACTGAACCCAAGGAAAAATTGCGCCGCCTGGTCACCAGCCACCTGACCGCCTTGCTTGGCAGCAGCCAGCATGCGCTGGAAGTGTTGCTGTACGAGTGGCACAGCCTGTCGCCGGAGGCCCGCGACCGCATCGTCGAACTACGTGACCGCTATGAAACATTGTGGCAAAACGTACTGGATGAAGCCGCCAACGCAGGCTTGGTGCATCCGGATACCGCCTTTCTACGCAAGATGATGTTCGGTAGCCTCAACTGGACTGTCCAGTGGTACCGCCCAGGCGGCACCATGACGATCGAGGCACTGGGCGAGCGCATGCTCAACCTGATTCTGCGCGACTGATTGCTGGTGGCCTGCCGTAACGCAGGCCCCCTCTCGCCGTGTCGCACAAGGCACGTCATAATAGGCATCGTTACCTACCCGTGAAGATGCCATGTCCAATCTCCCATTCCCTGAACTGTCCCCGGTTGAAATCCGCATTCTGGGTGTGCTGGCGGAAAAACAGCGCACCGTGCCCGACACTTACCCGCTCTCACTGAATACGTTGATGTCTGGCTGCAACCAGAAAACCAGCCGTGACCCGATCATGGAATTGAGTGAGTCTGACATCGCCGAAGCGCTGGACACCCTGCGCCAGCGTACGCTGGTCATCGAGTCCAGTGGGGGGCGTGTTGCACGCTATGCTCACAATCTCGACCGCACCTTGCAGATTCCACCACAGTCGTTGGCTGTCATGACCACACTGATGCTACGTGGCCCACAGACAGCTGGCGAAATCCGTCTGAACAGTGAACGCCTACATCGTTTCTCCGATATCTCGTCGGTTGAAGGCTTCCTTAACGAATTGGCAGAACGCAGTGCTGGTGCATTGGTAAAAGAACTGCCACGCCAGCCCGGTTCGCGTGAGAATCGCTGGGCACATCTGCTGGGGGGTGAACCGGTTGTGGAAGCATCAGCCACCAATCAGGATGCGGTACCGAGTGGTAGTGAAATGACGCGACTCAAGGCGGAAGTTGCCGAGCTACGCGACACGGTATCCAGCCTGCAAGCACAGCTCGAACACATCAAGCGTGAATTGGGCATCTGATCCCAGGGTTGCTACCTTTCGTCACCTGACATTGCAGGAATAGTGCGGCTATTGATGATTGATCCAAGCCAGAACCGCATTGTTCTTGCAGCCTGTCTATCATTCAGATACCGCTGATTCCATTCGGATGGCGCACCTTGCCCGGTATCAGCTACCTCCTCCAGCCAGTCCTGGCTGACAATACATCAAGCACAATCTTGCGTCAGTCATGCCATGCTTCATGGCTAGTTGCTAATTTGGCGATATGAAAGCGCATGTACTAGCTTGATAGCAAACGCAAAGAACCTGACCACACCAAGGCCGTTTGACTGAATGTCACCCTGCCCCTTGAGCCATGGTTCAACTTGTTTGGCCTCACCCAATCATCAGGCGAGAACGCCGACACCATCCGGATTCCCGCCCCTCACCCTGCCTATTGTCAGCAGTCGCCTACGAATCGGCGCACAACAGGGTTTACCCATTGGGATGACGACATACCAGCATCCTGGCTGTCCTCCCTACTTCCAGCCAATGCTCAGGTATTGCGAGGATTACAACTCATCTCGTTGCTCACCAGAGCAAAGGAGACCCAAGCCGCTTCCTGCTTTCAACCATCGGATCAACAGCACCAGCTGATTGGACTGTACTTTTTGCCATGTCATTTCCTGCGGCGTCAAGCAGCACCATTGATGCCCATGGCTCACACGCCAACCTGAAAGGAACGACCATGAAATCAAGGCCACGGACTCAACGAATTCTGATCACACTTGGAATCACACTGTGCCTCGGTACGGTGCTGATCGGTGCGGTCAAGGATGATTTCGACAGTTTGGTCAAACGCTTGCAGCAAGAAAAGCCGACCTATGCCAAACGCCATCAGACACTACTGGTGGAACGCTATGATTTGTCGGACCGCCCCGCCACCGGGGTCGCCATGTCGCGTGGCAAGCCCGTTCAGGAAGGCGTTCGGGTAAAATTACCTCAGGGCATGACCTGGGACAAACTGGCCGCCATGTCACCCGAAGAAATCAAGGAAAAGAACCTCTGGCCTGCCGGCTTTTACCCATTGCCCCATCCACACCATGAAGCCGGTGGCATGGTTTTCCCGCAACCGTTGATTGACGAAACCAAACGTCAGACCAACCGTGACCTGACCCGGTTCGATCTCGACTTTGATCTGCCACAGCATTTGTTGCCCGAATTCCCGGCACCGATTTTTCTGACGACTCGCCCAGATCTGGGTGATGTTTCGCAAGGGCAACTCGTTACCCTCGACAATTTCAACGAACTCTTCAAGGAAGTACTCAATCCGAAGCAGTTGGAAGGCTTGCGTTTGCTGGTGACACCATTTCCCCAAGCCCAATTCAATGCCACAGCCGATCGCCGGAGCCTGCGGCCGCATCAAGGTGTGTCCTGTTTCGACTGCCATGCCAATGGCCATACCAATGCTGCCACCCACACCGTGGGTGACATCCGCCCGAATGAACATCGGCACCGCATCGATACCCCATCCTTACGCGGCGTGAATATACAGCAACTGTTCGGTTCGCAACGGGCCTTGAAAACCGTTGAGGACTTTACAGAATTCGAACAACGTGCCGCTTATTTCGATGGAGATCCAGAACAGGCACAGCGCAAAGGGGTAAACATTCTAGAGCGGGGCAGTCAGGTACATTTCATGGCGGAATTCCAGGCATTACTTGATTTCCCCCCCGCACCCAAACTGACAATTCTGGGCGAACTGAATACGGAGAAAGCCACCGCCAGCGAGCTGCGTGGCGAAGCCATTTTCTCAGGGAAAGGCCTGTGTGTATCCTGCCACACACCACCTTATTACACCGACAATCTGATGCACAACCTGCGTGCAGAACGCTTCTACAAAGAACGTATGATCAACGGCCGCAAAGCCTCTGCCGATGGTCCGATCAAGACTTTCCCACTACGCGGTATCAAGGATTCACCGCCATACCTGCATGATGATCGATTGATGACACTGGAGGACACCGTTGAGTTCTTCAATCTGGTATTGGAATTGAAACTGAACGAGCAGGAAAAACAAGATTTGGTGGCATTCATGCGTACCTTATAAAGCACCACAATCTTTACAGCCTGTTCATGACCCAACTGTGGGGGCGGATGTGCGATTCAACATCCGCCCCTCGCGCATCACCCATGAGGATCGTGAACAGGTTCTCAGGCAAACCGTAGAAACAGGCTTGGCTCAAAAGGCAACACCTCGGCCCTCCCCTCATCTGCTTTCAAACGCGATGCGAAGAGCACTGAACCCATTTTACCGTTATCGCAAACTAGCTCTTGTCAGTGAGCAGTTCATGAATGTCCTTGAAAATGTCATCCCATTCATGATCATCCATCTTCATCAAACCGAAAAAGCGCAACATGAAAGCCCCTTCTGTTGCCAGAAAAGCCAAGCGAGCGCGCCGACCAGCCTGATTTGCCAGATCTAGCCCATCAATCCGGCTTTGGTACCAATCCCTCGTACTATCAAGGTATTCCGGCGTCTGGATCAGCGCCGCCATCAGGCTGGCAGCCTTGGTGCTGGCGTGATCGTCTGACCGCTGGGTGGCCACGACATGCGCACGGACTTTGCCTACTGGTGTGGCATCGGCTCCGGCCACTTCACTGAACAGCATTTCATACGCTTTGCTCCAACGTTCAAATAGCGCATCAATCAATGCATCCTTGCTGCCAAAACAATACTGCACCCCACCTTTTGAAATACCGACCGCCTTCGCCACCCCATCCAAGGTCAACCCAGCTGTGCCGGACTTGGTGATCAAGACTTCTGCTGCATCCAGCACCTTATCCCGGTCGATGGTTTTATTACGTCCCATATGAAATACCTATTTTAAATCCGTCTGGATGGATTTATATTATCACACGTGTTTTAAAAAGACGTTCGCTGATCCACCCCGCTATATGACCGGCTCACGAACGCCATCCAAGGTGAAATCATGTATGCAAAAAACCGCTGGGTTGTATTGGGTATTGTCTCCAGCACACTCTTTCTGATTCTGATTGACATGACGGTGCTATACACCGCGCTGCCAACATTGGTCCGTGAGCTGGGGGCATCTGCTTCGGAAAAGCTATGGATCGTGAATGCCTACCCGTTGGCAGTAGCCGGCTTACTCCCTAGCACAGGGCTACTCAGTGATCGATTCGGACATAAAAAGCTATTCATGCTTGGCTTACCCGTGTTTGGGCTGACTTCTTTACTGGCTGCCTATTCGCCCACCGCCTCGTTGCTGATTGTATCGCGTGTCTTGCTGGCCATTGGTGCCGCCATGATGATGCCAGCGACCCTGGCCATTGTCCGCTTTGTGTTTGAAGATGAACGCGAACGGGCACTGGCAATCGGCATCTGGGCGGCAGTTGCATCCAGCAGTGCTGCACTGGGGCCAGTGATTGGTGGGTTATTACTGGAATACTTCTGGTGGGGATCGGTGTTTCTGGTCAACGTCCCCATTGTGCTACTCGTGCTGCCAATTGCGTTCTGGCAAATCCCTCATTGCGGTGGGCAGGCCAAACGCCCGCTGGACCTGATTGGCTCAGTACAGGTCATGGCCGGCCTGATTGCAACCATCTATGCCATTAAAACACTGGGCCACCAGCGCCCAGACTGGCTGGTCATCATAATCTCTGCCACCACGGGCATAGGTTTGCTATGGCTATTTGCACGCCGCCAACTGCGGCTGCGAGCCCCAATGATCGACTTCACTTTATTCAGGAATCGGCGCTTTACCGCGGGCATTGTGACGGCCTTAACGACCACGCTGGCCATTGTTGGGTTGGAGCTGGTACTGAGCCAACGCTTGCAATTGGTATTGGGCCTGTCACCACTGTCAGCCGCGCTGCTGCTTTTACCAATTTCGATTGCCGCCATGGTGGCTGGCCCGCTAACAGGCTTGGCCATTCCAACATTGGGGGAACGACACATCATGTGGTTGGGGCTATTACTGGCCGGGCTGGGGGCGGCAGGATTGGCCATCAGTCATCAAGCGCCACTGACGATACAGATTGCTTGCCTGGTCGTGTTTGGCTTTACCGTCGACAGCGCCATCACTGCTGCTTCAACTGCCATGCTGCTTAGCGTAAGAGAAGATCAAGCAGGTATGGCAGCATCAATAGAAGATATCTCCTATGAACTGGGTGGCGTATTGGGAGTGGCATTGCTGGGAAGCATCATGACCCTGGTTTACTCGCTATCCTTTCGCTTGCCACCGGGGCTGGAAGCTCCAACTATCGTACGGGACAGTCTCGATGAAGCGTTGCTGATCGCCACCAGTCTTGCCCCGGAACAGGCTGCGGCGCTGAGTCAATTTGCCAAAATGGCATTCGACCACGCATTTGTTGCGGTCACATTTGTCACATCCAGCTTGCTGATTGCGGCAGCCGTCATGGTCCGATCGATCATGCCTGAGCATGCCTGTACTGGCTACCACACAGCTGGCAACACCCTGAATACACCAGCGAGGAAGACAGCATGACAACCGCTCACCTATATCTGTGGGGGTAATGCAACAACTAACCGGCAAAATCAGGGATACCCGTCTATGCTGTGGCTAGACACAATCGGCCTGCGGTGTGCAGCGCAGGCCATCGGGTCGATTGCGTCTAGCAATACTCCCAACATCATGGGCACAACGTCAGCATCACCCATGTGCGGTACCCGGCATGCAACGCCATCGGCTTGCCTGCCACCTGCATCCGCAATCCATTTCCAACATCTTGTCATTGAGGAAAACGTTATGAACGTGACCGCTGAACAGGTTTTGGCTGGACAGGCTGTGTATAGCAAACGGGTATTGAGCGTGTATGACTTCATGGTACTGGGTCTGTCATGCCGGCTAGCCTGGAAATGCCCTTCGCCCAGGTTGCTTGAACATTACAATGACCATATCAGTACCAATCATCTCGATGTTGGGGCCGGTACCGGCTACTTCCCCGCCCATTGCCAATTCCCCACCACAGCCCCACGCGTGGCATTGATGGACTTGAACCGTACCGCGCTTGAATTTGCCTCACGTCGCATCGTGCACTACCAACCCGAGACCTATGTTCGTAACATCCTCGCCCCCATTTGGCTCGATGCCCCACGTTTTGATTCAATCGCGCTCAACTATGTATTGCATTGCCTGCCTGGCACCATGGCATCAAAAGCGATTGTCTTCGATCATTTGAAAGCATTGATGAACCCGCATGCCGTCTTGTTTGGCTCAACCTTGTTGCAAGGTGATACCCCACGCAATGCCCTGGCCAAAAAGCTGATGGACCTCTACAACCGCAAGGGTGTGTTCTGCAATACACATGACACCTTGCCAGAACTTGAAAAGGCGCTTAGCCAACGTTTCAGGATGGTATCGATCAAAATCATCGGCTGCGCCGCTCTGTTTGCGGCACGCGTATAACATCCCTCATCAACGGGCTGATGAGCTGGTACCTCCTCAGCCTGCCCCTATCAGCGAATACCGGCCTTGCATCGTTGAGATCAGCCACGTATCGTCTCCAGATTGAGCCTTTCTATTGAAAAATCCATGTCAATACGTGCGCTATATTTCACCCTTGTCATTCTGATCTTCATCACCGAAGTCGCCATTGCACTGGGCCTGGGTGGACCATTTGTTCGCGGTAGCGTAGGCGACATCCTGGTCATCGGGCTGGTGTATTACTTCCTACGCGGGATTGGCCGTTATGCCCCCCGCCCCACCCTGATTCAGGCACTAGTCATCGGCTATGTTGTGGAAGGCCTACAAGCCATTCACTTGGCTGACTTGCTCGGTCTACAAAAGGGCGGCGTGTTGTATACCGTTATCGGGAATACCTTCACGGTGTCCGATCTGGTCATGTACACCATCGGCGGCATCCTGGCGTATGGGATCGATATTGCAGTACTGATTCCACGCCAAACAATCAAGCCACAATCAACATAGCCACTGGCTCTGACTCAATATGCCCACCCAGCCGATTTCGCTGCAAGCCCTGTCCCACGACAATTTCGATACCGTCGTCAAACTGCAGGTTCATCCCGCGCAACGCCACTTTGTGGCCAACAACGACAACACCATTGCCAAAGCTTACCTGGATCACGATGCTGTCCTGTTGCGTGTGATCTGTACCGAGAACCAGCCTGTTGGTTTACTGGCTTGCTGGTGTGTACCCAGCCAGCAGCAATTTCATCTGTTACGTTTCATGATCGATGCCCAATACCAAAGCCTGGGATATGGCCAAGCGGCAATCAGATTGTTATTGGACGAATTGCGCGAACAACATGACGCTACCGCGGTCACACTGTATTACCGCGAAGGCCCTGGCTCACCACGGCCGTTCTACGAAAAACTGGGATTCAGTGACACAGGCGAGCGTGATGGTGACGAATTCATCATGCGCATCCAACTGAGCACTGAGTGACAAAGATCTTCTAATCGAATTAAGGCCTTCTATGATCGACGCACTGGAAAAAATGCTCAACGGCCCACGTGACGGCGCCCTGCTCCGTTTCTCGCTCGGCAATGCCTATCTGCAAGCCGAACAGCCAGCCAAAGCCGCGGAATATTATCGCGATGCAGTCACTCGTGACCCGAACTACTCCGCTGCCTGGAAAGGGCTGGGCAAGGCCTTGACCGCCGCCGGCCAGCCAGAAGCCGCACTGGAAGCCTATCAACAAGGCATTGTGGTGGCGGAAACCCGCGGGGATAAGCAAGCGGCCAAGGAAATGACCGTGTTTGCCAAACGACTGACCAAGGCCCTCACACCGCCCACCGCCGAATAAAAGACGCTACGTTAAGCCGCTGCTTAAGGTTGTCCACAGGGACGAATCGATAAGCGGTGCATTGTGTTGCTCGTGGCGCCGGCAGCTCAACCGTGATGGCATGCTCTACTGAGCCAGGGTTTTATTTCGGACTTCGATAATAGCTTCACTGAATTTACGCGGCTCAGCGAAGAAAGCGAAGTGGCCGGTATTATTGATGACGACAGACTGCTTCATTGGTGCGTGCAGCGCTTTCGTATAGTTTTCAATCAGGGAAAGCGGAGTGACCCGATCATGCTCGCCGGTGACAAAAAATATGGGCACTTGAAATCCGGAAGCGGCATCAGGGACCTTCAGCTTCCAGAAGCCCAATCCTTCGTTATCCGCAAATTGGCGTAGCGAGAATGACCCACCCCTGACAAACCTGCTGATGTCCATCAGTGAATACTCTTTCGCCGTCAATAATGCTTTTACGAATGGGGATGGCCCTGTTTCATTATCAAGCATGCCGCCATACTCCCACAGCCAGGAATACTTGGCATTCATTCCATTTTCGGTGTCTTTGTATGGTGGATACCCGATCTCATTCAGTTGTTTGAGCGCCTTCTCATTGCCATCGGCCTTTGCGCGCTCAGTAACGAAATCGTGCGAGAGCTGTTCTTGCTTCACAAGATCGATCATTTGCCCAGCACCGATATAAGCATACAAATTCTCGGGGTGATGCTTTGCCTCAACAATGCCAAGGTAGCTACCCCAGGAATGCCCGAGCAGATAGATCTTGTCACGGTTGAATTGCTGACGGAGCAGCAGCACCAACTCGTGCGTGTCTGCATGAAACTGGTTCACGGTCATCGACCCTGGCGGGGTATCAGGAAAGGACTTTCCACTCCCGCGCTGATCCCACTGAACAACGACAAAATGTTTCTCTAATTCGTGCTGGAATTTATGTGCCAAACCGATATAGGGGCTCCCCGGTCCGCCATGTAGAAACAACAGTATCGGATTTGATTTGTTGGCGCCGCGAACGAGTAGCCATTGCTGATGGCCTCCCAACGTCACTGGCTCCAAATACGCGATCCCATCTGGATCGATTCGGCCTGCGGAGGCTGTAAACGATTTGGTTCCCGAGGAACAACCTTGCAGCAACATCCCAAATGCAACCAAGAGTGAACCGAGCGCGGACGATTTCATGTCTTGTGTGGCCTAACGAATAATTGGAACTTCTCCATCCCGAGGCGGCGGCAGAAGCCGGAAAAAGAAACACCTGTAACGATGGAATTTTCACACTTCATCAGCTACCCCGCAGAAGGAAGATGCCTGGCTATTATTACGGCTGCAATCGGCCTCGCCAAGCAGTTATTTACTGACTACAACCCGCCAGAAGCCGCGCTGGAAGCCTATCAACAAAGTATTGTGGTGGCACACTGTAGGGATAAGCAAACATCCATGGAAATGAAAGTGCGTGCCAAAAGGCGAACCAAAGCCCTCACGCCACCTGTTGTCGAGCAACCATCCCAGCCAACAACGTCATATGGCCAGCTCACCCAACGTGTCACGACGATGCACCATCAAACCTGTTCTGCCCGACGTAATTGATTCGGCAAGGGTATGGCCATCTGGATAGTCCCCACCGTTCTGCCGGCGGAAAGGAATAGGCACCTCGTCAAAAAGCTGGGTCAGGCGGGCCCGCCACACTTCTTTGGCGGCAGCGATACCAGCGGCAGTGATACGCCCAGTCCCATACACCGCGTGGGTTGGCAGCACATCCATACCGGTGTAAAACAGATTACCGTGGGTGATGGGAAACAACAGCGCTTCCAACTGGCCGTTGATACCATAAGCGGTGTAATCCGCAGCGGGCCCACCCACCATGACAGACAGCATCGCCCGCTTGCCTTTCAGTATTCCGTCTCCGTAACGGTAGCGATTACCTTCGTTCTTGTAGCCATAAGCAAACCCATAAGCGTAGACCCGGTCAATCCAGCCTTTAAGGATAGCGGGCATACCAAACCACCAAAGCGGAAACAGGAAAATCACCGCATCCGCAGCAAGCAGCTTTTGCTGTTCTGCCACGACATCATCAGTTTGCTGCCCAGTGCTGTAAGCATGGCCAGACTCGGTAATCAAAGACAAGCGATCAGGCTCGATACGATCTGGAAAGTCGCATGCATCAAACACCGTTTTCCAACCCATACCGTATAAATCCGACAACATCACATCGCAACCTTGCGCTTGCAGGGTCTGCTGCGCCACCGCCACAAACTGACTGGTCAACGACGTGGGTTCAGGGTGGGCATAAACAATCAATACATTCTTTTGCATGGCACTTCCAATGAGGTGGGTACAGGTCTCCCAGTCTGACAAGCGCCATGATATAAGTGAAATTACACTATTTACTTTCTACTATTTCCCCTATGGATACCAAACGGCTTGACCTCAACCTGCTGGTCACACTGGAAGCATTACTGGCAGAGCAGAACGTCACCAAAGCAGCGGCTCGACTGAACCTCAGCCAGCCAGCAGTCAGTGCACAGCTGAACCGCCTCAGGAACATGTTCGGTGATCCATTGCTCATTCCTGCCCAGCGCGGAATGCTGCCTACCGCCAAAGCAATCCAGCTGATTGAACCGCTGCAACATGCCCTGAACCAGGTTCGCACCACCATTACCACCCATCAGGACTTTGACCCCGCCCAAGCCACAATGACAGTTTGCCTGGCAGGCACCGATTATCTGCAAACAGCCGTGATTCTCCCATTAGCTAAGCAACTTCGGCAGCAAGCCCCCGGCATCAAGGTCGCCATACGTAATCTGGACCCCGCACAGATGGCAATTCAGTTGGAAAAGGGCGACGTCGATCTGGCGTTGCTATCACCGGAGATCGCGCCAAACCATCTCTACACACGGCACCTGTTTAACGAACGGTATGTCCTGATTGGCCGGCGGAATCACCCACGCTTACGGGATGGCATCACCTTGGAAGAATACGCAGGCTTGGAACACGTCATCGTATCCCTCAATGGCGGCAACTTCGTCAGTTCGGTCGACAGTGCTTTGGCAAAACTGGGGCACACACGCAACGTTGCGCTGTCCGCCGCATCCTTCTTGTTTGTGCCAGAGATCGTCAAGCAATCTGACTTTGTATCCTTGGTACCCCAACGGCTTATCCAAAGCCATGTCGATCAATTGAAAGTGGTCGAATTCCCCATGCTGGCGGAAGAATTTGCAGTCGGCATGGTGTGGCATGCCCGGAACCACGAACACACAGCCCAGCGCTGGCTCCGTGACACGATTGTACGGCTGATGCAAATGAAGCCTGAACGGTCTGCGGTTGGGTGACTTTAAAAACCCTCCGTTGCGACAAATGGGGAGCAAGTGTTGACGGACATGATCCCCTTTCTGATGGCTCGTGATCACTTTGCGGCTTCATCAGAGGCGGCTTACTGGTCATCTGATGCGCGATCATTTGGCGCCGGTTCGCCCTAAGCGGACAAAATACAGCATGCACTACAATGTCGGGACTAAACAACTATAGATCGACCTCTGGCGAATGACTGTTTCGCCGCGGCCTACTACAACGGCGTCAAAGCAGTGCTTCACGCCAGAAGCGTAATGGCACTTGGTTGCGTTGGTCACGTTCTTCCCTGATGATCTCCTCCAGAGTGGCGAGCAGAGCCTCTGCATGCGCCCGATGGCCCAACAAACACAAGGATTTAAGGATACGTGTAATACGAAGATCATTATGACTCTGCCTGGACGCCCAGTTCTGGCTGCGCCAATTCCATTCATCCGTCTTCTTGATCACACCAGATACCTCTAGACACAAACCATAGAACCGTAGCATACGATGCATCGCGAGCATCACCCCATCTCTGACACGCTCGTCGTGCTGAAGCTCCTCGAACTCGGCACGGCTTGCGACTGGTGCATGGCCGTTGAAAGCACTTGGCTCTGTTAGCGGAAACCACCATTGGATATAGTCATGCGTGCTTTCTAGCACCTCGTCATCCCAGGCTAGCGCTTGAGCCAATGTACGATGCTGGTGATCCATGCCGCCGTAGCCTAAATAGCTCCTAATTGAATCCTTCCCGCTCGCCATGCCATTTCTCCGTTATGTTTTGCTAGCTACTAATTCCAGCACCTTGCGGATGCCATCGGACGCCACGTCCGGTGGATCATGTTTCGTCCGCTGGAAAACTACGATAGTGATCTTTTTGCGCCGCTGTCGGTCAGGGCCATAGTGAGTTGCTTCCGCCAACGCGAGCACCAGTCCCGCGAGTGCCAGCAGCGGATCGATACCACCATGCCCCGCCCCCAGTACTGGCATGACCACTTCATTGATCCTCCTGTCCGCCAGCAACTCGAACAACTCTTGCACACCGTCAAACACATAGGACATCCGGGCTGCCAACCCCTGCCCGGCCCGCTGCGTCGTTGTGGAAACCAGCACGATTGCGGCAGCATTCTTCGATGGGTCAGGAACAAAGACAGCTCGGCCTGGCCCGTGACTTTCGCCTGATTCCTCCATGGTCTTTTGCTGTAATTTTCCAGCACCAAATCGTTTCCGACACTCTTGTCTAACCAAATCCGAGAAGTTCGATGCCTCTTTGGCGCAATACCGATTGAAATACACACCTAACGCGGTCCGGCTGTCTCTGGCGCATTGCCCCTCAAAATATTCATCACAAGGCAACACTACCACCACCCCCGGCCCCATCGGATACTCTTCGATTCGCCCGGCGATAATGCAGATTTCGCTAGCACCCACACAGGCCTTGAAGCCGTGCGCACATTCCCAGACATTGCCAGGGTTGTGCTTCTGCTGCGCGATACCTTCGATGAACTTGCACAGCATGCGATGCTGAATGGCCTGATCGTCCGTCGGCTTGGCGATGGAGAAATGATCTGACAATGGCACCTTGAATGAATCGCCAAAATACGCGACCCCACTGAACGGCGGCACGACCTGTTCGAGCACGCGGAAGTGTTTAAGGATCACAAACCTGTCTTCCACCAGTTCCCGGCCATGGATCACAAGCTTACGGCGTGCCAGCACATTGCGGAAATCGCTGTTCAGATCGTTGAGCCAGGCATTGCTCTGGCAGAACACCAGAGCCTGTCCTTGGGCATGTCCCATGAATCTCGCTATGGGACTGAGCCAGTTGGCATAGGACGAGCCCAATGAAGGCGATGCAATCAAGAAGAGGCCAAGTTCCGCACTGCGCTCAACTAGTTCATCATGGCACTGCACGATATAGCGCCGGACCACAATGCCCCCCATGCTATGAGCTACGAAGATAATCTTGCGCGCCTGATCAACACCATCGAGATGCAAGCACTCTTTCAGTGCATCAACTATGTTACCCAAATCGTAGTGGCCGCTGAAGAAGCCCGTGTGATAGGTGAACTCATAGATACCAACACCTCCCAAAGCTGCGTGCCTTGAAAGTAGCTCCGGCCAATAGGTACCATTCTGATGACGCCAGCACGCTTCACCATTGGACAAAATGCCATGCACGAACACCACGGCTATCGGCGACTCAGTCTCGCCCAGCCTCTTGACCCATCTCCCTTTCACGGCCCCTCCCTAATTTCATACCGGGCAGCCATCAAAATGCGCGGTTGATCATTGCAGGCAACAACTTCCCGGCACTACCTCGCACGTTCCATGTACAGATACGATCCAGTTCGCTTCTGGCAGGGTTAATCTGGATCACTTTGTGGCCAGCGTTACGGGCGACTTCAGGAAGCTGAGCAACAGGATAGACCACACCCGAAGTACCCACCACAATCAGAAGGTCACATGAATTGGACAATTCAAATGCCCCATCAAGGATATTTACGGGCAATGGTTCGTTGAACCACACAACACCTGGTCGGATCATGCCTCCGCATTCCAGACACTTTGGCGGCGACAAGCGCCGGCCACCTTCAGGCTCATCAGGAACACCATCCGGCAATGAGTACGGATGACCACAGTCAAAACAACGCGGATGATGAAGACTACCGTGAAGATGCCGCACATCGATGCTGCCGGCCCGCTCATGCAGATCGTCGACATTCTGGGTAAACAATGACAACTGCGGTACTCGGCCGGCAAGCTCGGCGATAGCTATGTGGGCAGCATTAGGCTGCGCCGAAAGCACCTTCATGCGTCTCCATTCATACCACCCCCACACCAAAGCTGGGTCGCGCAGGAATGCTTCGGCCGTGGCAAGCATTTCGATATCAAAATTTTTCCAGAGGCCAGTTATCGCATCCCGGAATGTCGGGATACCACTTTCGACAGATATGCCCGCGCCTGTCAGCACGACGATCTTTTGCGCGCCTTGTAGCGTGGCAATCATCCTGAGATCAAAACATGTGAAGGTCATCTCCTCTCTCCATTATTTCTCTCCGAGAATTTGTCCAAATCAGTATTAAGCTATCGATTGCCTTTCAGGTCGAGCAGGGGGTGGAGCTTCGGGTCGTACAGCAAAACTCACCTACCGCTCCGCTTGGCGATTTGTACAAGAGCCTTCATCAAAGCTCGCTCATCTTGTATGGAAAGAGGAGGCCCATATAATCACCATCGGCCAACAGACAATGCAGGGCCTGTAGATGGTCTGCACACCGTGCGAGTACTTAAGGTGCACTAGTGGTCAGTGCCATCAGCAGTCGTCACTACGATGGTATGTGTCAACCCTTGTACCTTCCACCGTTATGTGACGCTTTATGCCCGAAATCTCCTCACCAGCGTCATAATCCATGTGACTAGCACTTTAGTCTCGCCAAGAAGATGTGGGCCACTTCGAGTTAGAAAAGATCCTCTACCTCCCCCATAACCAACCAATACATTTCCTGTATTTCTATAGAATACGCCATACACCTCACACATAAAAATACCCTTTTATAACACCATGCCCTGCACAGGACGCAGGGTGACTGCGTGGGTCGCAAATGGATGAATGTGATAAATTACAATTACGCATTCATCACCAGTAACCAGTAATAGCGAAACCGTTTGATTAGGCAGGTAAGCGAACTCAACTTAAAGGTATGATAGGTTTACGAAGACCTATGATGTCGGATATAGCCACGTCACGATGCATCACGAGCAAGCCCTGGTTGCAATGTCATGAATCGGCTCGCCATCGCGATAACAATAGCAATGACAATCAGCAGAACCGTGACGGAGAAAGTGGCCTGCATACCACTGGTAACCGCACTTGCTTGAGCCGCGGTAATGTCCTTGACCCCAGATGCCATTGAAAATACGGCACCCATCACAGCGGTGCCGGTGATCAGCCCTAAATTTCGCGATAGATTGAGCATGCCAGAAATCAAACCACGTTGATCTGGCGAGACACCCACCAATACGCTGGTATTGTTGGCCGTCTGAAACAAAGCATAGCTGCCAGTAATAGCTGCCATCGGCACCACATACCCCGGAATCCCCCATGTTGTGGGTAGCAGAACAAGTAGGCTAGCGCCAACGGCAATACCCACCAGTCCAAGTATTGCCATGCGTTGCGCGCCCAAGCGATCAACCAAGCGACCCGATGGTGCGGCAGTCAGCGCAGCCACCATTGGCCCTATCGAAACAATCAAACCGACAAGTGATGCTGACAGATTGAACACACGAGCGAGATAAAAAGGACCGACGATCAGCATTGCCATCAACACGGTCGAAACCAGTGTGCTGTTCACCAAACGTGAACACAGCAATTTGTCCCGGAATAATGCCAAATTAACCAAAGGTGCTTTGACTTTGCTCTCAACCCATATAAACAAGCCCACCCCTACCATTGCGCCTAGCAGCAGTAAGGTATTCAGCCAACCGAAATGGCCATGTCCCAACGTCATGGATAATGCATAGGCAGAAAGCGCTAGAGCAAGGCACACCGTACCTGCCAGATCAAATTGTGACAGTTCACTACGCCGCATTGGCTGGTCTGCCGGCAAGTGAAGATAGGCCAGTAGCAAGGTCACCAAGCCCAGTGGCACATTGATCAAAAAAATCGTGCGCCAACCCAGTGTGGCAATCAGCATGCCGCCAAGCGATGGCCCCAAAGCCGTACCAATCGACGACATGGTTCCCAGTAGTCCCAGTGCATGTCCGGTTTTTTCTTTGGGTATTGTTCCGCCGACCATTGCCATCGACAAGGCCATCATGATGGCCGCCCCCAAGCCTTGAAAAACCCGGGCAATTAACTGAATCGACAATACCGACACCATGCCACATATCAAGGAAGCCGCCGAGAACAGACCGATTCCGATCAATAACAAGCGCCGGCGGCCAATCATGTCCCCCAGCCGGCCAACACTGACAATCAGCGTGGTAATGGCTATCAAATAGGCAAGTACCACCCACTGTACTGTCTGAAACGAAACGGCAAAAACATCCGCCAAAGTTGGTAGCCCGATATTGGCAATGCTAGTCGTCAATGATGGTAATAACATCGACAACGAAAGACTCGCCAACGCCCAAAGCATGGGTGGCGACTTTCCTGAATTTTGTTCGTTACGCCCCATCTTCTGGTCATTCATCTGCTTCAACATGGCCTGCCCCTTGATTTGACGACTGCTTGTAATCAACGATATCGCCACAGCTGAATTTGCGGAAGACGCACGAATTGCATTTAATTAGTGCATATGACGCTATGCCTGATAGTTGTGTTATGGTTGAAGCATGACAACGCCTGATTTCAATTTGTTGCTTACCCTAGATGCCCTATTGACGGAAAGCAGCGTTGCCCGTGCTGCCCGGCGCTTGCATCTAAGCCCCTCGGCAATGAGCAGAGCATTGGCAAGATTGCGCGACACAATGGGCGACCCATTGCTGGTCAGGGCGGGTCGAGGCTTGGTACCCACCCCGCGTGCGCTGGAAATCCGCGATCAAGTAAGTGAATTGGTGCAAGGGATCGAAACAGTATTGCGCCCCGCAGAGAAACTGGATCTTGCACAGCTGGTTCGTACATTTTCCATGCGGACCAGTGAGGGGTTTGCTGAAACGTTTGGCCCCCGGCTCATTGCTCGTATCAATGCCGAAGCACCTGGCGTACGGTTACATTTTGTACAAAAACCAAACAAAGACAGTACACCGCTGCGGAATGGAACGATTGACCTGGAAACAGGTGTCGTCGACCTGGCCACGGCACCAGAGCTGAGAACACAAGCACTCTTTCGGGATCGTTTTATTGGTGCAGTCAGACGTGGACATCCTTTATGTAAACAGGACATTACCCCGGAGCATTTTGCAGCTGGCGGGCATGTCTATGTATCCCGGCGTGGTCTGGACAAAGGCTCCGTTGATCAAGCCCTGCAACAGATCGGACTACAACGCAGAATCCTGACCATTGTTGACGGATTTGCCACCGCATTGGCGTTGGCACGTAATTCCGACTTGATCGCGACCGTACCAGAGCGGCATACAGACAGCCTACGTGATGGGATGTATTCTTTCCCAATGCCAGTACCAACGCCAGAAATCACCATTTCAATGTTATGGCATCCACGACAAGATGCAGATCTGGCTCATCGCTGGTTTCGTGCCTGTGTCCGGGACGTGTGCACCAAGCAGATTGGGGAGCAATCAACCCTTCCAATCAACGACACAATACCGCAATGGGATGCCTCATCTTCTGAGCAGAAAGCTGAGGAATAGCGCTTTCCGCTATGCAATAGGCGAGCCCCTTGGACGTAGTTTTCTGGGCGTTAATAAATCTGGGTCCCAACATAGGTGGTACCGTACCGACCTACTCGCGGCGGTGTTCATGAGTCGTTGCAACGTTACTCCGGAATTCAAACACGAAGGCGTTAGCCTAACGGTTCAGCAAGATGCCCCTGCCAAACAGGCTGGACGTCAACGTGATCTCACCTTGGGCTACTACAATGATGAATTGGTGGATTGAGTGGTTAGGACGGTATTACTACAGTAGTGATATTAGACACTAGGGTAATTGGTATAGGAAGCTGAGTGGATTTTGTTTTGACTGGTTGTAGAAGAGTAAACGCCCTTAGGTTTGAGCTAAGGGCGTTTTTAGAGGGGTCTGGCGGTGACCTACTTTCCCACGGGCAATCCGCAGTATCATTGGCGCAGAGGTGTT